>CAZQXF010000113.1:0-7936 GCA_964596975.1 uncultured Thiotrichales bacterium
AAGAACAAGGCCGCCTCAGGAGAACTCCCAGTCAAATTCAAAAAACGCCTGCGCGACAGAAAAAACATCGGCAAGCAGCGCAAGCCAACGGGCAGCGACGAGACAGTCAGCAACTCATCCCGCGATTGATCAGAGCCTCCGGCTCAGGGTCAGGTTTGTGTGGGTGGGTTAGTCGGACCTCAAGCGCAATGCTGGGGACCAGTGATTTTGTCAATGCGCCTTGTTGCCAGTTGAGCGAGTATAGCGCCGTGGAGGGGGATATGTTGGGTGTCTGTTGATATCTACCATATCGCCACCATCGTAAGATCGTAGAAACTTAGTAACTATTCACTTGGTAGAGAAATAGAGCCGTAACTGCTCAGATTTCAGTGGTGAGCGGAGTAGTTACGAAACTTATCAACCCGACGGAGGGAAGGAGAATGGCAATCTACTGGATACTCGCTGCCGACAGTGCGTTTGCAAAGGTGTTGCGTACGGAGAAGAAAAAGGGGCCGCTTGAGCCGGTCAAAGAGCTTGAGCATCCCGAAAGCCGAATGAAAGAGGGTGAGCTGTATGCTGACCAGCCGGGCCGTGCTTTCGATAGCGGTGGTCAAGGTCGCCATGCCATGGAAAACGAGATTGATGCCAAGAAAGTGGAGTCGATCCGTTTCGCCCAGCAGCTGGCCGATATGTTGAAAAAGGCGGCAGAGGAAGAACAGTTCCACAAGCTCTATATTCTTGCCGCACCAACATTTCTCGGTGAGTTGCGTGACAAGCTGGATGACAATGTGAAAGCGAAAATCGTCGAAGAAATTCCGAAAGATGTGGTCAAACAGTCACCAGAGGAAATTCGCAAGAAACTTCCCGAGTACCTATAGGAAAGAAACTCCCTAGGCCTCCGTCAACGAGAGGCAACAAATGAACGAGATTGAAAAAACCGCGAAGGACGACCTGAAAGCGCTGCGCCAGGAAATGGTGCAGTTCCAACTGGCAGCTCGCGGCCTGACCGATCAGCGTGTGTTAAATGCGCTGGCGTCCGTGCCGCGAGAGGCATTTGTCCCCGAAGAACTTGTCCCCTATGCCTACCAGGATCGGCCATTGCCGATCGAGGCCCAGCAGACCATTTCCCAGCCCTATATCGTCGCGCTGATGACTGCGGCGCTCGAATTGCGAGCGCAAGACCGTGTGCTTGAGATTGGCACGGGTTCAGGATATGCGGCAGCAGTGCTTGCTGAGATCTGTGCCGAAGTGTACACCGTGGAGCGATTTTCTGAACTGGCCGACAGCGCTCGCGAGCGACTGCAATCGCTGGGTTACGACAATGTTCATGTCAGACACGGGGATGGGACGCTCGGTTGGCCGGAGCACGCGCCCTACGATGGTATTGTTGTTGCGGCCGCCGCGCCCGAAGTGCCGGAGCCTTTGAAGCAGCAACTCGGCATTGGCGGGCGGCTCGTGATTCCCGTTGGTGCGACGCTCGACAGCCAGACGTTGCTTCGCATCCGGCGCATCGATGAGGAGCGTTTCGAGTACGACGATCTCGGTGGTGTCCGGTTCGTGCCACTGGTGGGTGAGGCAGGCTGGCGTGATGCTGAGGACGCAGCGCGTTGAACGATCAAATAGAGCACGCCGTTCGAATCATGGAAAGCTTCGCGCGTGATACGGGGCTTTCCGATCCGACACAAACACCAAGGCGCTATTTGTGGACAGACGCATTCGCGGTCTGCAATTTCTTTCAGCTGGCAAAATCGAGCGGCGACGAACACTATCGAACCCTGGCCTTGGCGCTGATCGATCAGGTCCACGATGTGCTAGGGCGACACCATCCGGACAGTGACCGACAAGGCTGGCTCAGTGGGCTCGATGATGGCGAAGCAAGACAGCATCCCACCATTGCCGGGCTGCGCATTGGAAAAAAGCTGAATGAACGCGGCATCGGCGAGCCTTTCGATGAACAACGCGAATGGGATCGTGATGGTCAGTATTTTCACTACCTGACGAAATGGATGCATGCGCTGAATGTCGCCTTCGAGGAGACCGGGAATCCGGATCACCTGCGTTGGGCGGTGGAACTGGCCCATACCACCTTTGCGGCTTTCAGTTATTCTGTCGGGCCTGCGCAACCGAAACGGATGTACTGGAAAATGAGTGTGGATCTTTCCCGCCCGCTCGTCCCGTCGATGGGACAACATGACCCCCTCGATGGCTTGCTCACGTTTCTCGAACTGGAATGCAATCGCAGTGAAGCCGAAGATGCTGGGTTGACACTGGCGCCAGAAATTGCGGCGCTTGAATTGATGTGTGCCGGTCAGTCCTGGGCGACCACGGATGCGCTCGGTATCGGTGGCCTGCTTGCGGATACCTGGAAATACCTGCAAATACGCCAACGTGATGTGGCAACTGATGCGCTCAGCGTTGCCCGGCTGATCGACGACATTACATGGAGTATGCAGCAATTGCTGCGGGAAAATTCGCTGGTGCTACCGGCTGAGTACCGGCTTGCATTTCGCGAACTCGGGCTTGCGATTGGCTTGCAAGCCATCGACAGGGTTTTCCACGCAGTGGCAGCGCATCCAGAATATCTGCCAAAAGCAGATCAAGCCGACAAACAACGTGATTTCCTCATGCGGATTGCGCCGCTACATACCGATATTGAAGCATTCTGGCTTGACCCTGCCAACCAGGGGGTAGCGAGTTGGCGTGAGCACCTTGACATCAATCGCGTCATGCTGGCGAGCAGCCTTGTTCCTGATCGTTTGTTGACGATTTGATGAGTGAGACCGTCACTGATCCGTGGTGCAGAAAAACTGTACGAGCCGGTCACCATGTTCCTCAATCTTCTCGATTGATTCGTGCGTCGCATCATCGACCAGCAGCAGCTGACATTGGCCCTCTGCGCAGGACGAAAAGATCATCTCCGCATCGGTGTAAGGCACCGTGGTATCCGCCTTTCCGTGTACCAGTAACACCGGGCAACTGACCTGTCGGACGGTATTGACCGGGGCAATATCATTGAAGTCATGCCGGATGACCCACTGAATGTATTTCAGGATGGCGGTTGCCAGCCAGCGTGGCAGGTGGAATCGGCGCAGGTAGCGACGCATCAATAGATCGGGGTGAGCGAAGGCTGCCAGGCTGATGACAGCATGATATCCGGGGTGGCGTGCTGCTTCGAGCAATACGGCACCGGCGCCGACCGAGTGGCCAATCAGATAAATTGCCTGTGTCGCGTCTGGCCTGGTGTGACTGATCCAGTGCCGCACATGCGCCAGATCGTCGGCAAATGCGGGCATCGAAGAAATGCCATGGCTGTCGCTGAGCCCATGATTCCGGGCATCGAACAGCAGAACATTGAAGCCGGCTCGATGAAACGGTGGTGCCAGTGGTAGCAACTGGGAGGCACTGCTGCCCCAGCCGTGCAGGATGATCACAGTGCGTCGTGAATCTTTGGCGGGAATCCACCAGGCGAACAGTTTGTGCCGTTTCCCCAGAGGAATATGCAGTTTTTCCGCAGTGAGTCCGAAGTCTGCGGGTTGCTGACGCAAGCGCAAGCGGCGTGCGCCGAGTGACCAGTGCAGCAACAGGACGGCGAGCAATGGTATTGCCAGTGCGATCAGTCCGGCAGTTATCATCCAGTTCATCTGCTTAGGCTACCGATCGCTGCGCAGAAACACCATCGAAACGAAGATGCAGATGATGTGATGAGGCGGGGTGAAGTAGCCGCCCCCCGTAGCAGAGGGTGTCGTTTTACGACACCCTCGCGCGGCACAAGGAAGTGCCGCCAGATTCAACAACGATTAAGTTGTTGAATCTGTGAGGAAAGGAAAAATCGCACTTTTTCCTTTCCGTGTGTCGCAAAGCCCCGGATGGGCTTTTGCGGCACCCTCTGACAGGAGGGCGACAACAATCCCATAAAACTACGTTTCAATTTCCTCTTTCGGATTCGGCAATCCCGCCAACTTGCACAGCGTGGGAACCGGGCCTTTCGGAAACAGTTGATAGAGGTAGTCTCTGAATGCCTCTTCCTCGTGAAAATCCTTGCCTTCTTTTTTGGCGCGTTCCCGCAGCATCTTGTGCATGGTGGGATGAACCTGATGATCTTCATAATAGTCGCGGAAATACTGGATCAGCGACCATCCTTCGGCAGTCACTTTCGGGTTGCCCTCTTCCTCATATGCACAGACTAATGCTTTGGCGACATCTTCGTCCCAGTCCTCGGGATTTAGCAGATAGCCTTCTTCATCGGTTGCGATGGTTTTGCCATTGACTGTCAAGCTCATTGTCATGTTCTCCTTGAATTTTTCTTTGGGTTGCCTGATTAATGGGGTTAGGGTGGCAGGATTGCAAGTAGCATGTGGTGATGTCAATGACAAAAGTTGGCTGCCGCCCTTATCGTCTGAAAAATTCGACAATCAACATCGAGAGGTAAGTGAAAATGGCAGAGACCGATAGCAAGGCCAGGTTGCACCTGGCCATTGGTGTATTCCGTGATAGCGATACAGCAACGGCGCTGGTAGAAAAACTGATTGCAGAGGATTTCCCGCCGGACAGGGTGTCGTTGTTGCACAGCGCTGGCGGCAGTGGCGATGACATGCTCGGAATTTCCTATGCCAACGACAATGATCGTATCAAGGTATGGGGTGAACATGGTGCATTCTGGGGCGCGATCTGGGGCTTGCTGGCCGGTGCAACGGGAATGTTCGTGTTGCCCGGTGTCGGGGCGTTGCTGGCGGCAGGTCCGATTGTGGAGGCCATTGCCGGCGCAGTCGCCGGTGGTGTGCTGACGGGAGGCGCGATGGCGGGAGCTGCGGCGTTGACGGGCCTTGCCAGTGCGCTTCATCGCATGGGTATTCCCCAGGATGCGTTGGCGGAGATCGAGAAAGCCGTCAGTGAGGGTGCCTATGTCGTGATGCTTCACTGTGATGCTACCGAGGTGGAAAAATGCTTGATAAAAATCCGCTGGGCCGGTGCGGAAAAGAGCTATGATTTCCCGGTAAAGATCTGACCATCGAGCAGACAGGAGCGCGTGAATCCGAGGCGGGTGATCCGGATAACCCGCCGCGGGTGGGAACGGTTACCATGGAGCGCGGTGGCAATGTCATCATCTCCAGGTTTGCCCTGGAACGGTCGCAGGAAATTCTCTATTTTTTGCGTGAAGGTGTGGAACAGCACAAGATCCGCTAGCGTGAACGCTGATTGGCTGTAACAGCATTGTCGGTGGCCGGCAAGTGTTACAATCCTGCCCATCACTGTTTCCTCGTAGCGGGCGCCGATATTGAAAAGCATACATCGAAAACAATGCACTGAATGCATGGTCGGGGGCGGGTCATGGCTGACAAGCGTTCAGCATTAGCCGTGGCCGGGCTCGCGTCTGATTCACCGCTGCCGACATGGCCATGCACAGCGGAACCCCCGCTGCATCATGGCGTGATCAAGCAAATCCCCGCAGATTTTCGCGTCACCGAGTTGCCCCTATTGTTACCGGAGGGCGAAGGGGAGCACCTGTGGGTGAATATTCGCAAGACCGGCTGGAACACCGTCGGTGTGGCGGGCCTTCTGTCGCGGGCGACCGGGGCGCGTAATGGGGATGTCAGTTATGCCGGCCTGAAGGATCGGCAGGCGGTCACCGAACAGTGGTTCAGCATTCATCTGCCGGGCCGTGAAACGCCTCGATTGCCTGAGGTACTTGCTGACGGGGTTGAAGTGCTGGAACAGCAGCGCCATTCACGCAAGCTGCGTCGTGGTGCGTTGAAAGGCAACCGGTTTGAGATCGTGTTGCGGCAGTGTCGTGGCGCTCACGAGGACGTCGCGAAAACGCTGGCCCGATTGCGAGCGCAGGGATTTCCAAACTACTTTGGCGAACAGCGTTTTGGCAGGGATGGCGCGAATATCACCAAGGCGCGGCAGATGCTGCGTGGCAAGCGGCGGGTGAAGGATCGGGAACAACGTAGCCTGCTGATTTCCTCGGCACGCAGTCTGGTGTTCAACGATGTGCTGGCATTACGCGTCGAACGGGGTACCTGGTATCGCCCATTGCCGGGAGATTTAATGCTGCTCGGAGAAAGCAACAGCCTTTTCGCTGTCGACACGATCGATGATGCCCTCTTGCAACGCGCCGAAAAGGGCGAGATTCATCCGTCGGGCCCACTGCCAGGCACGGCTGGAAAGACACAGACGACTGCTGAGGCTGCAGAATTGGAGCAGCTCGTGCTGGAGCCTCATGCTGCTATCGTGAAAGGATTGAGCAAGCAACGCGTCGCGGCATCCCGACGTGCACTGAGAGTGGTGCCGCAACAGCTGCAATCCCAATGGCTGGATGAAGAAACACTCGCGCTCTCGTTTTCGCTGCCGCCGGGCAGCTATGCGACGGCGCTGCTGCGAGAGCTTGTAAGCCGATGATGCCGCAGATCGATATTCCCGAGGATGAGGTTGAAATCACCGCCATTCGCGCCCAGGGTGCGGGTGGCCAGAACGTCAATAAAGTCTCTTCTGCGATCCACCTGCGTTTTGATATTCGCGCATCGTCATTGCCAGAAATGGTCAAACAGCGGCTGCTGCAAATGCATGATCGGCGGATCAGCAGAGACGGTATCGTCGTCATCAAGGCGCAGACGCATCGCAGCCAGGAGAAAAACAGGGACGAGGCCTTGCAGCGCTTGCAGGCTCTGGTCAATCAGGCTGCGCAAACACGCAAGAAACGTATTCCGACGCGACCCGGCAAGGCAGCGAAACGCAGGCGGGTGGATAGCAAGACACGTCGGGGAAAGACAAAAAAATTACGTGGCAGGGTGACGCCCAATGGCGACTAATTCGACGATATTCAAGGCGGAGCTGATTATCTCCGACATGGACCGCAACTATTACCAGACCCACAATCTGACCCTGGCGCGGCACCCGTCGGAGACCGATGAGCGCATGATGGTGCGTTTACTTGTATTTGCGCTGAACGCCGATGAACATCTCACGTTTACCCGTGGACTCAGCAGTGAGGATGAACCCGATCTTTGGTTGAAGAACTACCGTGATGAGATCGAGCTGTGGATCGATCTGGGGCAACCTGACGAAAAGCGCATTCGCAAAGCCTGTGGCCGAGCAAGGGAAGTCAAGGTCTACTGTTACAGCAGCCGTGCCTGCGATGTGTGGTGGACACAGATGAAAAACAAGCTGCGGCGCTATGAAAACCTTGAGATCGTGAAGATTTGTGACGACGTCAGCCAGCAACTTGTTGATTTAACAAAAAGAACAATGCGGCTACAATGCACGATCCAGGATGGTCTGGTCTGGCTGGCGGATGAAACGCAGTCGATTCAGGTCGAGATTTCCAAATGCAAGGAATGACGAGATTCATGACAAAACTGTCGAAACTGCTTCTGCTGATACTCCTGCTGCTGCCGCTACTGGCGCAGGCAGAGAAGAAGATCTGGAGCAATACCAAACCGCCAGTCAATGTAACGCATATTTTTCAGGGTGAGATCAATCGGCGCGGCAAGCCGGTGGGCTTTCATGCACTGTTCGACGGCAAGGCTGTTGAAACGGCGCGAATCGTCCGCATCAAGTCGAAGCCCAACAAGGCAGGTGTCTACACCGCACAGGTCGAGATCTACGATCGCCGGGAAAAAAAGTGGAAGAAAAAGTTTTCTTCGATGTTCCCTGATGACATGGCGCCCAAAGCCATCGTCAAGGCGGTACTCCATGCCTACAAGCACCGTGAAAAAGGCAAGACAACGCCGTGGCGCGGGCCTTCCGGGCATGGTTTCCCCATCGAGGGTTATCTGCTGAAAAATGGCAAGATCAACACCGCCTATCCTATTTACATACGTGATCGAAAAAAATGATGGTAACTACTCAGCTCACCACTGAAACGCGCCATCTCTGCGTCGCCTACATGGATGTAGGTGAGGGTCGGAGTTCATGTCGCATCTAAATCAGTGAGCAACCCATTGATGCAAAACAAATA
>CAZQXF010000114.1:0-7864 GCA_964596975.1 uncultured Thiotrichales bacterium
CCTGGTCGGCAAGGTGACGCCCAAAGGCGAAACACAACTGACACCGGAAGAAAAACTCCTGCGTGCGATCTTTGGCGAGAAAGCCACCGACATCAAGGACACGTCGCTGCGCGTTGGTTCCGGCACGTATGGAACGGTGCTCGATGTTCGCGTTTATACACGCGACGGCGTGAAGAAAGACAATCGGGCGTTGCAGATCGAGGAGGCGGAGATGGACCGCATCCGCAATGACCTGCGCGATGAGATCCGCATCTACGAAGATGACATCTATGCCCGCGCCCGCGCTTTGTTGATGGGCAAGGTGGCGCAGAGTGGTCCTGATCTGAAAGCGGGTGACAAGATCACCAAGAGCTATCTGGATTCTCTTGAGCGCAAACGCTGGTTCGAAATCGCCATGAAAGACGAGGCGATCAACGACCAGTTGGAAAACCTGCGCAGCGTCATCGACGGTCAGGAAGATGTTTTCCAGACGCGGATGAAGGAAGCGAAAGCCAAACTCGACGCGGGCGATGATCTGGCACCGGGTGTGCTGAAGATGATCAAGGTCTACCTTGCGGTGAAGCGCCGTGTTCAGCCAGGCGACAAGATGGCGGGCCGGCACGGAAACAAGGGTGTTATTTCCCAGATTGTGCCTGTCGAGGATATGCCTTACTCCGAGGATGGCCGGCCGGTCGATGTGGTCCTGAATCCCCTGGGTGTTCCGTCACGTATGAACGTTGGTCAGGTTCTCGAAGTGCATTTGGGCTGGGCCGCCAAGGGGTTGGGCCTGAAAATCGGTAGGATGCTCGATGCGCAGGCCAAGATGGCTGAAGTGCGGAAATTCATCTCCGAGGTTTATTCCACCGGAGGGCGTCAGGAGGATATCAGCAGTCTCAGCGACGAAGAGATAGCCGCGATGGCCGAAAATCTTCGTGGTGGTGTCCCCATGGCGACCCCCGTCTTCGACGGCGCGACGGAGGAGGAGATCAAGTCGATGCTCAAGCTCGCTGATCTTCCCGAGTCCGGTCAGGCGGTACTCTATGACGGTCGTACCGGTGAAGCATTCGATCGTCCGGTCACGGTCGGCTACATGCATATGCTGAAGCTGAATCACCTGGTCGATGACAAGATGCATGCGCGCTCGACCGGGCCATACAGTCTTGTTACCCAGCAACCGCTCGGCGGCAAGGCGCAGTTTGGTGGTCAGCGCTTTGGTGAGATGGAGGTCTGGGCGCTGGAAGCGTACGGCGCGGCTTACACGTTGCAGGAAATGCTCACCGTGAAATCGGACGACGTGGTTGGGCGTAACAAGATGTACAAGAACATCGTCGATGGAAATCATCGTATGGAAGCCAATATGCCTGAGTCCTTCAATGTGCTGATGAAAGAGATTCGTTCTCTTGGGCTCAATATTGAATTGGAACAGGACTAGGATCCGGGAGTTTAGACAATGAAAGATTTACTTAACCTGTTCAAAAAACAGACCGAGCAAGAACACTTCGATGCTATTCGCGTAGGGCTTGCTTCTCCCGAGACGATCCGTTCCTGGTCTTTTGGCGAAGTCAAGAAGCCTGAAACGATCAATTACCGGACCTTCAAGCCCGAGCGTGATGGGCTGTTTTGCGCCAAGATTTTTGGCCCGGTGAAAGACTATGAGTGTCTCTGCGGCAAATACAAGCGGCTGAAACATCGCGGTGTCGTCTGTGAAAAGTGTGGCGTCGAAGTCACGCAGACGAAAGTCCGTCGTGAGCGGATGGGGCATATCGAGCTGGCCAGCCCGGTGGCGCATATCTGGTTTCTGAAATCGCTGCCGTCACGGATTGGCTTGCTGCTGGACATGACGCTGCGCGATATCGAGCGCGTGCTTTATTTCGAGGCGTTTATCGTCACCGAACCCGGTTTTACGCCGCTTGAAAAGGGGCAGTTGCTGTCAGACGAAGCGTATCTCGAAGCGGTCGAGGAATACGGCGACGACTTCGATGCGAAGATGGGTGCGGAAGCAGTGCTTGAACTGCTGAAAAGCGTCGACCTGCGTACTGAGGCTGAGGATCTGCGCGTTGCGATGGGCGAGACCAAGTCCGAGACCAAGCTCAAGCGTATTTCCAAGCGTTTGAAGCTGGTGGAATCTTTCCTCGAGTCCGGTAACAAGCCCGAGTGGATGATTATGTCGGTGCTGCCGATTCTGCCACCCGACTTGCGCCCGCTGGTACCGCTCGATGGTGGCCGTTTCGCGACCTCTGACCTGAACGATCTGTATCGTCGGGTCATTAACCGAAACAACCGTCTCAAGCGTCTGCTCGAACTCAATGCCCCCGATATCATCGTGCGCAATGAAAAGCGCATGTTGCAGGAGGCAGTCGACGCGCTGCTCGACAATGGACGCCGTGGACGTGCCATTACTGGCACCAACCGTCGCCCGCTGAAGTCGTTGTCCGACATGATCAAGGGTAAGCAGGGGCGCTTCCGGCAAAACCTGCTGGGCAAGCGTGTTGACTATTCCGGGCGTTCGGTCATCGTGGTTGGTCCAACACTGAAACTGCATCAGTGCGGCCTGCCGAAGAAAATGGCGCTGGAGCTGTTCAAGCCGTTCGTGTTCGGGCGTTTGAATCGTCTTGGCTTGGCCACCACCATCAAGGCAGCAAAAAAGGCTGTCGAGCGTGGCGGACCCGAGGTTTGGGATATTCTCGATGAAGTGATTCGTGAGCATCCGGTGATGTTGAACCGGGCACCGACGCTGCACCGCCTTGGCATTCAGGCTTTTGAGGCGGTACTTGTCGAGGGTAAGGCGATTCGCCTGCACCCATTGGTTTGTGCGGCCTTCAATGCGGATTTCGATGGCGACCAGATGGCGGTTCACCTGCCGTTGTCCATCGAGGCGCAGCTGGAAGCGCGCGCATTGATGATGGCATCGAACAATGTGCTGTCACCAGCCAATGGCGAGCCCATTATCGTGCCGTCACAGGATATCGTGCTGGGGCTTTATTACATGACGCGCCAGAAGATCAATGTCAAAGGCGAAGGCATGGTGTTTGCCGATGTCGATGAGGTGCATCGCGCATATGAAAATGGCCAGGTTGAATTACATGCCCGGGTCAAGGCGCGGATTACCGAAGTCGTGGCCAATGACAAGGGTGAGAATGAAGCGGTTCAGCGCTTGGTTGACACCACGGTAGGACGTGCCTTGCTGTCATCGATCGTGCCTCCGGGCATGAGTTTCGATGTGGTCAACTGCGACCTCAATAAAAAGGCGATCTCGAAGCTGATCAATACTTGCTATCGTCAGGTGGGTCTCAAGGAGACGGTGGTGTTTGCCGACCGTCTGATGTACACCGGTTTCAAGTACGCGATGAAGTCCGGCGTCTCGTTCTGTGCGGATGACATGGAAATTCCTGCCGAGAAAGCAACGATTCTCAGTGAGGCCGAAGAGCAGGTGAAGCAGGTTGAGACGCAGTACGCGGCCGGCCTGGTGACGCATGGTGAGCGCTACAATAAGGTCGTCGATATCTGGACGCATACCAACGACCAGATAGCAAAGGCAATGATGGCCAACCTCGGTCACGAAGAGGTTGTCAACGCCGAAGGCAAGTTGGAGAAGCAGCCGTCATTCAACTCGATTTTCATGATGGCTGATTCAGGCGCTCGGGGTTCGGCGGCGCAGATCCGTCAGCTTGCGGGCATGCGGGGTCTGATGGCGAAGCCGGATGGCTCGATTATCGAGCAACCGATCACGGCTAACTTCCGCGAGGGACTGAATGTACTGCAATACTTCATCTCGACGCACGGTGCGCGCAAAGGTCTCGCTGATACGGCCTTGAAGACTGCAAACTCCGGATACCTGACACGTCGTCTGGTCGATGTTGCACAGGACCTGGTGATCATCGAGGACGATTGCGGCACTGAGCAAGGCGTTCTGATGAAGCCGATCATCTCTGGTGGTGAGGTCGTCGAACAGTTAGGCGATCGTGTGCTTGGCCGTACCGTTGCCAAGGATGTCATCAAGCCAGGAGGGCGGAAAGTCCTGATCCCGGCGGGGACGTTGCTCGACGAATCGTGGGTAGAAAAGCTCCAGGAGCTCGGTGTGGATGAGATCCTGGTACGCTCACCACTGACCTGCGAAACGCGCTACGGTGCCTGTGTCAGCTGTTATGGGCGTGATTTGGCGCGTGGTTACCGTGTCAATATCGGTGAGGCCATTGGTGTTATCGCAGCGCAGTCGATCGGTGAGCCTGGCACACAGCTGACGATGCGTACTTTCCATATCGGGGGTGCGGCATCGGGTGCGGCTGCCGTCAGCAGTATCGAGGTGCGCAATGCGGGCAGCGTGAAGCTGCTCAAGCTCAAGAGCGTGACCAACTCTGAAGGCAATCTGGTCACGGTTTCGCGTTCCGGAGAGATGAGCGTGGTCGACGAACATGGTCGCGAGCGGGAGAGATATAAACTCCCTTATGGTGCCATACTCACCGTCAAGGACGGCGACAAGGTGTCAGCCGGACAGGAGGTTGCGACTTGGGACCCGCATACCCACCCGATTGTTACCGAGGTAGCGGGCAAGGTGAAGTTCTACGACTTTATCGAAGGTGTGACGGTCGATAAGCAGGTCGATGATATTACCGGCCTGACCTCGACTGTGGTTATCGATCCCAAATCACGTGGCGCGACTGGCAAGGATTTGCGCCCGATGGTCAAGTTGCTCGACGAAGATGGCAATGACGTCAATCTTGCGGGCACCTCCATTCCGGCCAACTACGTGTTGCCGGGTGGTGCGATCGTTGGTCTTGAAGATGGTGCCGATGTTTCGATTGGTGATGTGTTGGCGCGTATTCCACAGGAGTCGACCAAATCACGGGACATCACGGGTGGTTTGCCGCGCGTTGCCGACCTGTTCGAGGCGAGGAAGCCGAAAGAGCCTGCCATCATGGCGGAGGCGACCGGTACCATTTCTTTTGGCAAGGAGACCAAGGGCAAGCAGCGCCTGGTGATCACCGATGAGAAGGGTGAGACCTACGAAGAGCTGATTCCGAAATGGCGCCATATCGACGTGTTCGAGGGTGAGCATGTCGAGAAGGGTGAGATCATTGCCGACGGTGAGCCAAGTTCGCATGACATTCTGAGGTTGCTTGGTGTGTCTGCGTTGGCCGAGTACGTCGTGCAGGAGATCCAGGATGTGTATCGACTCCAGGGCGTGAAGATCAACGACAAGCACATCGAGGTGATTATTCGTCAGATGCTGCGCAAGGTCGAAGTGGTCGACCCGGGTGATACCAAGCTGCTCAAGGGTGAGCAGGTCGATCGTTCACGTGTGCTCGACGAGAATGACAAGTGCCTGGCGCAAAACAGGATTCCGGCAACCTATCGGGATATCTTGCTGGGTATCACCAAGGCCTCTCTGGTTACGGAGTCGTTCATTTCAGCTGCTTCGTTCCAGGAGACGACGCGCGTGTTGACCGAGGCATCGGTACGCGGTGCGCGCGACGATTTGCGCGGCTTGAAAGAGAATGTCATCGTCGGTCGCTTGATCCCGGCAGGTACTGGTCTTTCGCATCACCGCGAGAAGCGTCGCAAGCGTTCGATTGACAGTGTCTATGATGAGGTCATGGGCGGCGGTGCCGAGTCTGCGACCGGCAGTACCGTGTCACTCGATGTCCCGGTGGATGAATCGAGCGAATAGTCACTAATATGGCGTCAATGGTGACGTACCGATTTTGTGCTTGACAGCACATCGGGTGCTCACTACAATGCGCCACCCTCGACAGACCCGGGTGCGCTCTGGGTCTGTCGTTTCTGTTTAGGGCGGGAGAAACCTGAGAAAAAATGGCAACGATTAACCAGTTAGTACGCAAGCCAAGAAAGCGTAAACCTTCAAAGACCAATGTGCCGGCTCTGGAGGCATGTCCGCAGCGGCGTGGTGTTTGTACGCGTGTGTATACCACGACGCCGAAGAAGCCGAATTCGGCGATGCGGAAGGTTGCACGGGTGCGCTTGACCAATGGATATGAGGTCACCAGCTATATCGGTGGTGAGGGGCATAATCTCCAGGAGCACTCGGTTGTGCTGATTCGTGGAGGTCGTGTCAAGGATTTGCCTGGTGTTCGTTATCATGTGGTCCGCGGTAGTCTTGATACCCAGGGTGTGTCGAATCGAATGCAGGGTCGTTCGAAGTACGGCACCAAGCGTCCCAAGAAGTAAGGTAATCAGTTATGTCGAGAAGAGCCAGAGCCCCTAAACGCAAAATTTTGCCGGATCCGAAGTATAAAAGTCTGGAACTGGCGAAGTTCATCAATATCGTGATGAAGGATGGCAAGAAGTCTGTTGCCGAAAAAATTCTTTACGGTGCTATCGATATCATCGAGGACAAGATGAAGGTCGATGGGCCGGACGCGGTTAGCAAGGCAATCGAAAATGTCGCGCCGATGGTGGAGGTAAAGTCCCGTCGGGTTGGTGGCGCGACCTATCAGGTGCCGGTCGAGGTGCGTCCGGTGCGTCAAAAGGCGCTTGCCATGCGTTGGCTGTCTGAAGCGGCGCGTAAGCGTGGTGAGAAGTCCATGGCCCAGAAGCTTGCTGGTGAGCTGATGGATGCATCTGAAGGGCGTGGGTCGGCAGTCAAGAAGCGTGAAGATACGCATCGGATGGCGGAAGCCAATAAAGCGTTCGCGCATTATCGCTGGTAGAGTCAAGGAGAATACTCAAGGGTGGCCCGCACAACTCCTATCGAGCGGTACCGTAATATCGGTATCATGGCGCATATCGATGCGGGCAAGACAACGACCACAGAGCGTGTTCTTTTTTATACTGGTGTATCTCACAAGATCGGTGAGGTTCATGACGGTGCTGCCACCATGGATTGGATGGAGCAGGAGCAGGAGCGGGGGATTACGATTACCTCTGCGGCAACCACCTGTTTCTGGAGCGGCATGGAAGGTGGTTTCGACAAGCACCGTATCAATATTATCGACACGCCTGGGCATGTTGATTTTACGATAGAGGTCGAGCGCTCGCTGCGTGTTCTCGACGGGGCTTGTGCGGTGTTCTGTGCCGTTGGTGGTGTTGAACCGCAGTCGGAAACAGTGTGGCGGCAGGCAAATAAATATCGCGTGCCGCGCATGGTCTTCGTCAATAAAATGGATCGTGCCGGTGCGGACTTCTTGCGGGTCGTCGAACAGATTCGCACGCGACTGGGTGCCAATCCGGTGCCCGTCCAGTTGCCGATTGGCGCGGAAGAAGATTTTGCTGGTGTGGTCGATTTGGTCGGCATGCGGGCGATTTACTGGAGCGACGAAGACCGGGGCGTGAGTTTTGAGGTCAGGCCGATTCCGGATGACATGGTCGAGATTTGCGCCGAGTATCGTGAAAAGCTCTGCGAGTCTGTCGCCGAGGCGAACGAAGCGTTGATGGATCGTTACCTCGAGGATGGCGATCTGAGCGCTGAAGAGATCGTTGCAGGTCTTCGCCAGCTGACCTTGGCGAATGAGGCGGTGCCAGCCTATTGTGGTTCGGCATTCAAGAACAAAGGTGTCCAAACCATGCTTGATGGTGTGATTCAATTCATGCCGTCGCCGCTGGATATTCCGCCGGTAGAAGGCGAGCTGGATAACGGTGAGCCCGGGATACGGGAAGCGCGTGATGACGCGCCTTTTTCGGCGCTTGCGTTCAAGATTGCGGCAGATCCTTTTGTTGGCAGCTTGACCTTTTTCCGTGTCTATTCCGGGGTGTTGAATTCCGGTGATGCGGTTTATAACTCGGTCAAGGGTAAGCGTGATCGTGTTGGGCGGTTGCTGCAGATGCATGCGAATCACCGGGACGAGATCAAGGAGGTTCGTGCTGGCGATATCGCGGCAGCGGTGGGCCTCAAAGATGTGACGACCGGCGATACGCTTTGCGATCCTGG
>CAZQXF010000115.1:0-7862 GCA_964596975.1 uncultured Thiotrichales bacterium
TACCGGCTACGGCTACCGAACCCGTAGGGTGAGCGCCGCTCAGGTGCTCACCGAAACCCTGGCAATGGTGGGCACGCTGTGCGGACTAGGGCGCTGAGTAGTTACCCCGAAACTTGAGTTATAACTGCTCGGGTCCCATGTGCCCCATTCCCGGCGCTTCCTTTTCCGGATCAAAACTGATCAGGCATTCCCACTTGACCTTTTTCAGTTTCCAGGTGCCGGTGGTTCGGTCGTAGCGACTGTTGACGAAGCACTTCCAGCTGTCGTCGTCGATAGCGCGGTGATCGGCACGATAGTAGTACCCGGGATAGCGCGTTTCCTCGCGAAACTGAATATGTTTCATGTGCGCCCAGGCCGCAATGATCCGGTGGTAGTTCTCCCAGGCCCGCAGTAGTTCATGCAAATCCCTGGCGCACATTTTCTCCGCATCTTCGCGCAACATTTGCAGTTTGCGCTCCGCGATCTTGAGCATCGGACCATTGGTTTGATAGCCGGTAGAGATACCAGCGACGTACTCATCCATGATCTTTTGCAGCCGCAGCTGAAACATTTTCGGCGTGATGTAGTTCGGATTGACATCCTGCTGGGTAGCGTAATCCTTGTGTTCCAGGAAGTTCTTCACCGGGCGATAGATTTCGGCGACGATATCAGCCACCGGCCGGTCGATTTCCGGGGTGAAATCGGCATTGTCGATGACGTACTTCACCATCGCCTTGGCAGCAATCCGCCCCTCGGTAAACGAGCCAGAGCTGAATTTGTGGCCCGAGGCGCCGACACCGTCCCCGGCAGTAAACAGCCCGTTGACCGTACTCATGCGGTTGTAGCCCCAATGGTAGTGCTCGGGCATGTTTGGCAAATCCTCGGGACCCGACACCCAGATACCCGCACAGCCAGCGTGTGAACCAAGAAGATACGGCTCGGTGGGCATCAGCTCCGACATCTCCTTGTCCGGCTCGATGTTTTCACCCGCCCAGACCCCGCACTGGGAAATCGTCATGTCGAGAAAATCTTCCCAGGCTTCGGCCTCCAGATGCTTGATCTCTTTCGGCGACATGTTTTCCGCCAGCTTTGCCATTGCCGACGGCGTGTCGATGAAGATCGGGCCACGACCTTCACGCAACTCTTTCAACATCAGATGATTGCGCAAGCAAGTTCCCATGCGGGAGCCGACTGCATACTGGTCTGCATTGACCTCCTTGAGGTCGTCGTAATTCTTTTCCTGATAGTTCTCGCCGAAGGCGTTCATCGTCCTCGCACCGAACAACAGAAACCACGCGCCCACCGGACCATAACCGTCCTTGAAACGGTTGGGGACAAAGCGGTTTTCCATCAGTGTTAGCTCGGCGCCCGCTTCGGCTGCCATGGCATAAGTAGAGCCGGCATTCCACACGGGATACCACGCCCGCCCCATGCCCTCGCCCACCGAGCGGGGGCGAAAGATATTGACGGCGCCACCACAGACCAGCAGGCAGGCCTTGAACTTGAAGATATGGATCTTGTCTTCGCGCACCGAAAACCCGGCGGCACCCGCAATACGGTTGGGGTCGTTCTTGTCATTCAACAATTTGACGATAAAAACCCGTTCCTGAATCCGGCTGCTGCCGAGCGCCTTTTTTGCAGCTTCGGCAACGATCCACTTGTAGGACTCGCCATTGATCATGATCTGCCAGCGACCGGAATTGACAGGCTTGCCCCCTTCTTTGAGGCTCTTGCCTTCATCACCCTCCTGCTTCCAGATCGGCAATCCCCATTTCTCGAAATGGTGCACGGAGTCGTCAACATGCCGACCCACGTCATAAACGAGATCTTCGCGCGTGATGCCCATCAGGTCGCCACGCACATAACGGACATAGTCGGCTGGATCATTGGCGCCCATGTAGGTGTTGATCGCCGACAATCCCTGGGCGACAGCGCCGGAACGATCCATCGCGGCTTTGTCCACCAGTTTGACACTGATCTCATGCCCTTCTTTTTTCGCGGCATCGATCCAGCGACGGATTTCGAATGCACCCCCACAGGCAGCCATACCACCACCAATGATCAGAATATCGACTTCTTCTTCGACGACTTCCGGGTTGCCAAATCCGTATTCGCTCATAGCTATCTCCGGTCGGGGTTAACCCGGTGTTACTCGTGGTGATCTGCCGACGCGGAACGAAACTGCGACAGGTCACAGCTGTGCGTGGCTTTGGTAAACAGGCTGGCGTGATCGGCGAGTTCGGCCAACTCGGCCTTGAGTTCACCACCATAGGGATCAGCGGAACCGGGTGGGGTCGTACGCACCGGGAATTTGAAACGTTTCACTTCGCCATTGCGGAACTTGATGGTCCAGATAATCGACTCGCCTGCATAGAGGGGCTGAACCGAACCACCCATCGGTACGAAATCCGCATAGGCGCGGTTTTCAATCGCGATTTGGGAACAGATCTTGATGCAGGCATAGCATTCCCAGCACTGTTCGGGTTCCTGGTTCCAGGCCTTCATCGGCTGCCCCGTCACCGAACCATCGCGATCCAACTTCATCAGGTCATGAGGGCATATGTAGACACAGGCGGCTTCGCCTCGGTCTTTGCAGCCATCACATTTGTCGGTGCGTACGAATGCAGGCATGGAGTTGCACCTCTCTTGTTGGTAACCGTATCGTTGACCAGTTTGCCGTCAACCGGGCATCCCCGGTCGCAAGCATTCACGACCAATCCGCTACGCGGGTGGCGGAACTCTAGCGCCTAACACTGCCAAGCTCAACTTCACAAAGCGATTCGCTACAACAGAAGGCGGTACCAGGACGGGGAGGATGCGCAGAAACTACTGCAACAGATCGCTCTACCTGACTGAATAGACGACAAATACCTGCCTGAGAATCATCCCGCAGCAGGAAAATATTCTGGTCACAACAGCACTCAAATCACACCCTGTTGCTGCCGGCGAGCTTCTTCCGGATGATTCAGTTGAACCAGTTGATCTCCAATGCAGTTCTGGCCCCTATCACGACGTGATCCAGCGATTCGGGGATATAGGCCAGGCCGCTGTCGACGGGAATTCTGCCACCCATGATTTCGGCCATCTGCTGAGGGTAACGGTGCGTCACATAGGGATTGGCATAGCCGACTGGATAGAGCGGCATATTGGTTGCGGGGTCGTACTTGTCCGTTGCGCCCAGGGTATGCAGCATTTCATGGGCAATGACGAAGTTGTTGGTGCCGTTGTAGCTACTGGCAGCATAGGCATGCACCAGACCAATCAGGCCTTTCGGCAGTGCCAGCGAATCAGGGATGTCAGGATGCGTCTCCGGATCGTAGTAAACGACGAAAACACGGATATCGCCTGCATTCCAGCCGTTGTCATGAAAAGCGGCCCAGAACCGGAGCTTGAGGCTATACCAAATGGTATCAATAACTGAATCGCCCGCTTCATCCCGCGTTGGCGGCAACGCATCGACGCTGTCGGCTACTCGGACACTAACGGGATCGTCGGTCGGAATCGCGTAATCAATCGCCTGTTTGCGCATGAACGCTACGATACCGGCAAAATCGGCACTGCGAAGCTTGTTGATGTAGCTGGCCGTTGCCACTGACCCGTCACCGTTGACCGGGTAAATAACGACATCGAGGGTATCATCCCAGTCAGTCGCCTCGACACGCTCGAAATAGGTGTTCCAGGCGACCATTGCCAAAATGGCCAGCAAGATGCTTATTCTGATTCTTTTCCACATCGCCCTTTTCCGACAAACGACAGTATTTCGGCGATAATAGTATTATCTGTGGATCTACGACTGGGATTGCCTCACAAAAGCATGTGATCCAGACCAGACAATTCCTCAGGGTTTCACGACAAACGGTTGAATTTAGAGAATAAATGACTGTCAACTCGTCAAAATCCCAATGTCAGGCGGCTGCCTTCTGAAGACCATGCGGGCAACAACTCAAACAGTGAAGGTTTACGCAACGCCCCCCCATGCCTGCAGCTATCTGCCGGAAAAGCTGGCGTCAAACGCTTTTATCGACCCGACCTATACACCGGTCCCCGACACCTACCAGCTACTCATCGACCAGGGCTATCGCCGCAGCGGCGACCACCTCTACCGGCCAAATTGTCCAGCCTGCGTATCCTGCGTCCCCTGCCGTGTCCGCACCAGCAACTTTCGCCCTGGCCGTTCCCAGCGGCGCTGCTGGAGAAGAAATGAAGACCTCAAGGTACAGCTACATCCCGCAGCGTTCTCCCAAGAGGCCTTTGCGCTGTATGCCCGCTATCTGAACTCACGCCACGCCGACGGCGACATGGCCAATCCGGACGAGGACAGCTTCCGAAATTTCCTCTATACCAGCTGGAGCAATACCTGGTTTATCGAATTCCGTCTTGACGGAAAGCTCGTGAGCGTTGCTGTCATCGACATGCTGCCGCGCGGCTATTCGGCCGTTTACACCTTTTTCGACCCGGAGCTGACCAGCCGCAGCCTCGGCACTTACGCGGTGTTGTGGCAAATCGAGCACGCACGAATGCAGGGGCTTCCAGTCGTCTACCTCGGCTACTGGATAGAAGGCAGTCGCAAGATGCAGTACAAAGCGAATTTCAAGCCATTGGAAGTACTCCAGGACGGCATCTGGCAACCGCTCGACGATGGGAACATGGCGGGTTCCAACAGCGACAGAAGCATGAAATAACGTAACTACTCAGCGCAATACCAGTAACTGCTCAGATTGCCGCTGGAATGCGTCAGATCAAGGCGGGAAATGTGAGTTTACACATGTAAATGACCATTTCCCAACGCAGAGATGGCGCATTCCAGTGGTGAGCTGAGCAGTTACGAAATAACTACAGGATTTATTACTTATGAGAAGATTGTCACAACCTCTGTTTATTATCGCCGTGCTGCTTGCTCAGCCGGGCATGGCTGCGGAATGCAGCCGGGCCGATATCAATCACTATCTCGATCAAGGGTATTCTTTGGCGAAGATCACCCAACTGTGCGCGGAAGAATCTCCCGCTTCGGCCCCGACCTCAAGCCACGTCGACGACTCGATCGACCCGGCAACACTCGTCTATCTGCAAACCGCGATCGATGCGGAGGATGTCGTCGTGTCTGCGGACAACCTTACGCTGCGTCAGGAACGCTGCTTCCCCTATGGCGAGGAGGGCTTCAGCGGCATCCGCCCTTCAGCCTGCGTAACAAGAGAGATCACTATTCCTCGCAAGGGACTGACGATCGGCGATGTCGTCGAGGCACGCTTTCTGATTCGGGATGGTAAATTGATTGTCCGTGGCGATATACGGCAAAGCTTCAGTAACACGGAAAAACTGCGTCAACGGGAACTGAAGGGGCTGTTGGCCGAGTATCCTGCCAAACTCCGCGAGTACGATGTGCCCGTCAAATCAAGCATGAAGCGCAAGAAGGTGGCGGCAGCACTGGAAAAGCTGGCGAAATAACATTCGCCCGCCTGCCCGCAGGACAAACATGAAAAAGCCTCGCATAGCGAGGCTTTTTCATTCGGGCCAGATCTATATGATCTGTCGCCACGCAGAACGCAGCGACGGTACGTTAGATCTCGACGTTCAACGCCTTGAGCGTATCCATTGTCAAACCACCGCGCGCCAGCCCCTGCTTGCGTTGAAAGTTATCAATGGCTTTCAGCGTTTGCGCACCCAAATGCCCATCAACAGCAACATGGAAGCCCGCATCGTTCAAGGCCTGCTGAACCTTCTTGACGAGCTCGGGCGTGGTATTGGTTTCGCAGAGAATCTGACGCCATTCGAGACGCTCATCACCAATCTTGACCTTTTTGGTGATTTTTTGCGTTTTGGCCGGAATCGGGATGCGTTTTTCCTGCGCCGGAGATACCAGCTTGCGTACTCTGATCTTCTTGGTGACGGCCGGGATTTCAATCCGCTTGGTCGTAGCCGGTGTTTTCAAAACCCGCTTGGTGATGGTCTTGTAGACGGCAGGGTTCTTCTTCAGACAGAGTTTGTTTCCAGTCGGCTTGGCACCTTCAGGTGCAGGGTCGGTGGCCAGCACCCATGATACCGACTCATCCGACACCTTCACTCGCTTGGTCACCTCGGTGTATTCCGCCGGGATAGTTTCGCGCTTCTCCTGCGCCGGCTCAACCAGTTTGCGTACTTTGACAGTCTTGTACTCCGCCGGAATCTCGATAGTCTTGGTGGTTGCCGGTGTCTTCACGACGCGGCGGGTTACCGTCTTGTATTTCGCGGGAACTTCCACCAAGCACATGATTTCACCCGTGGCATTGTCGATCCGCTCCTTCGAACCACGCCCCTTCTTCCACATCGTGGTTGCCGGTGATACCAGGATCTTTTCCGTCACGGTCTCATATGTTGCTGGCACCTGGACGACTTTGGTCGATGCCTCCTTGACGAGCACTTTTTCCTCTACCCAATCATATTTGGGGGGTACCACGGTAACCTTTTCGGAAGCCTCTTTCGCTACCATCTTCTCGGTTTCAGTGCGGTAGACGGCAGGCTTGTAGTATTCGAGATAGCACTGCCCTGGCGTGGCGGAGTCTGCCGGCAGGCCAGCACCTTTCGCATAGGCGACCAGCGATGCGCCAGCGGTCTTCACCTGACCTTTGGGCGTCGTCAGCACCCACTGGGTTGACTCCGGCCGGATCTCGACACGTTCGGTGACGGTCTCGTAAACAGCGGGGACGGGCACTAATTTGAAAGAACCTTCCTTGACCTGAACCTCTTCCTCCACCCACTCATACTTGGGAGGAATGATCTCGATACGCTCGGAGGGTTCGCTGATCACGACCTCTTCGGTTTTTTCTTCATATTTCGCCGGTATGACGACCTTGGCGTAGCATTCGCCCGGCTTGGCATCTGGCAATGTGGATGTCGCATCGACTCTTGCGTGGCCAACACCGGTGGCGGTCAGTGCAGCGGCGATAAACAGACCTAGTGACTTTCTATTCATAAGGATGGATCTCTTTTTGAAATATTTACTTGAATGGTCACTCGCAGATACTAGTCAATACTGTGAAAAAGTCCACAACATGCGGTAATCCACGACTACATGGGGTAACGTACCGACCTCGTTAGCCGGTACAGTTTCAGCTTCGACCATCAGCTAACAAACCAGTTCAAATAACACGCGTAATATACTGTTAAATCGATCTCTTTCGCTCCACATACCTCCTGCCAGTCACCCGCGTACCGACCGCAGCCCAGCCAGATCCCGGCCGAACCCGCCAACTGCACTCAGCGCAGTGCTGACAAATGTTTTAAAATCGACCAATCGAATGCAGCCCCAGGATCGGTCTTGCGGCCCGGTGCAATGTCACTGTGACCGACGATATTCCCTTTGAGGCCCGGCCAGGTCGAGACCAGAAGAGCAGCCAGATCGACCAGCACTGTGTATTGACGGGGGTCGTAGGGCGTATCGTCCGTCCCTTCCAGTTCGATGCCGATAGAGAAGTCATTGCAGCCTTCCCGGCCCCGATAACAGGAAACCCCTGCATGCCAGGCGCGCTTGTGCAGCGGCACATATTGAACCACCTCACCATCGCGCCGCACTAACAGGTGGGACGATACACGCAGCATGCTGATCTCGGAGAAATAGGGATGCGCGGCTGGATCAAGGCAGTTACAGAACAGCGCATCAATGTCACTGCCACCAAACTGCCCAGGCGGCAGGCTGATATTGTGGATCACCAGCAAATCGGGCTCGACGCCAGCTGGACGCTCATCGAAATTGGGCGATGGCATCTGCCTGGCCCCGATTAGCAGACCCCGTTTCCTGTCCAGTTCCACAAATCACTCCACTGTTTTCGAAGGTGTCGCAAAAGCCCATCCAGGGCTTTGCGACACACGGAAAGGAAAAAGTGCGATTTTTCCTTTCCTCACAGATT
>CAZQXF010000116.1:0-7775 GCA_964596975.1 uncultured Thiotrichales bacterium
AATGAGCACTTCCAACGCAGAGTTGGCGCACACAGGGGGTAAGCTGAGTAGTTACGTTTCAGCAGTTGTTAATCTAACTGCAAACATACTTTGGATGGTGATATGCGTACATCACGTACACAGGAAATTTGGGTCGGAATCTTCGTTGCACTGGGTATGGCCGCACTATTCGTGCTGGCCCTGCGCGTCAGCAACTACAGTAGCTACACCAATGGCAACCAGTATCATGTCTATGTCTATTTCGAGAACATAGGCGGACTCAAGGTGCGTTCGCCAGTGACCTTGTCCGGCGTCACCATTGGCCGTGTTACCAACATCGGCTACGACCCGGATAGCCTGCAGGCAAAGGTAGAATTAGGTATCGAGGAGAAATACAACTTTCTCTCGACCGATACGGCGGCGAGTATCTACACAGCCGGGCTGCTGGGTGAACAGTATGTCGCACTGGAGCCGGGCGCCGAGGACGAGACGTTGACGGACGGGGACGAGATTATTCATTCCCAATCGGCAATGGTGCTGGAAGAGTTGATTGGTCAGTTTCTCGTTAAAATGAGTTCAAAATAGACCCGCAGCAATATGGCGTGGCAGGAGTAACGACTATGCAAATGATCAGAAAACTCGTATTGATACTTGGACTCGGTTTTTTCCTCGCGGCGGCTGTTGGCCAGGCTGCCGATGTAGCGCCGGATAAGCTGCTGCAGGAAAAAGCGCAAACGGTAATGGCCGAGCTGCGGCGTGACGGTGGCGCGATCCGCAATGACATCAACAAACTCTATGACCTGGTTGAGCGTGAGATCCTGCCAATGGTGGATTTTACGTCGATGAGCAAGCTCATCCTTGGCAAGCATTGGAAGCAGGCCACGCCCGAGCAGCGCAAAGGTTTTATCAAAGCCTTTCGCAACCTGTTGGTCAACACCTACACCAAATCGCTGAAGCAGTATGCGAATCAGGAGATTCGTTTCTTTCCCAATCGCACCAAGATCAAGGGTAAGTATGCCACCGTCTATTCGGAGTTCGTCCCCGGTAATGGTCAGCGCAACGTGCCGGTCATCTACAAGTTGCGCAAGGACAAGAACGGTAACTGGAAAGCCTACAATCTCGAAATCGAGGGCTTGAGCGTAGTGAAGAACTTCCGCACAGATTTCAATGCCGAAATCAACGCCAAGGGGCTTGATGCCCTGATCGCCCGGTTGGAGAGTGAGCAGGAAGCACGCCGCCGAGAGGCTGCGGCACTGTGACAGCGCCGCAGCTGGTCAAGGTTGACGAAGGCCAGTATCGCCTCACCGGCGAGATCGTCTTTTCGGTTGTCGCCACATTGGCCGACCGGCCGCTACAGGACAATGGCGGTGCCTGTCATGTTGCCCTCGATACGCTGGAACGTGCCGATAGCAGCGTACTGGCGCTGCTGCTGCGCTGGCTGCGTCGCGAGCGCCGACGGGGCGTCACCTTGACGTTTTCGGGTTTCTCCGATCAGTTGCTGTCGCTGATCGATCTCTATGATCTGGAGCCGATTCTGCTGGAATCGTCTCGCGAAGGTCAGTCCTGACGGGTGTAAGGCAGAACGCCACCTGCCTCTTTTTCTCCTTTGTTGCCGCGTATATACCGCCCCAGAGTGATCCGGTATAGTTGCCCCCTTTTATCGGTTGGCCGGAGCCGTTCGTTTCCGAACGGTTGCATGGCCATTCCAATTCGGGTTCCAGACATGGAAAAACTGCTGATTCAAGGTGGCAATCCGCTCCATGGTGATGTGCGCATCTCCGGTGCGAAAAATGCCGTGTTGCCGATTCTCGCGGCCACATTGCTCGGCGACTCGGCCTCGCGCATCTGCAACGTGCCGCATCTCCGTGATGTGACAACAATGAACCGGCTGCTCGGTCAGCTGGGCGCGTCGCTGACCGTTGATGAGAAGATGAATATCGAGGTCGATCCGGTGACCGTCAGCAGCACCGTTGCCCCTTACGATCTGGTCAAGACGATGCGTGCCTCGATTCTGGCGCTCGGGCCGTTGCTGGCGCGCTACGGTTTTGCCGAGGTGTCGCTGCCGGGCGGCTGCGCGATCGGGGCGCGACCGGTGAACCTGCACATCGATGGCCTGCGGGCGATGAAGGCCGAGATCGTTGTCGAAGAAGGCTATATCAAGGCGCGGGCGAAGCGGCTGCAGGGTGCGCGGATCTTCATGGACATGGTCAGCGTCACGGGCACCGAAAACCTGCTGATGGCGGCGACCTTGGCTGAAGGTGAAACCGTTATCGAAAATGCGGCACGCGAGCCGGAGGTGGTCGATCTGGCCAGCTATCTGACGCGCATGGGTGCCCGCATCGAAGGTGCTGGCACCGATACCATTACGATTCAGGGTGTCGATCGGCTGCGTGGCTGCGAGCATCGTGTGCTGCCGGACCGGATCGAGGCGGGCACGTTTCTGGTGGCGGCGGCGATGACCGGCGGGCGAGTGCGCTGCCTGGATGTCGCGCCAGCCACGATGGACGCGGTGCTCGCCAAGCTGCGTGAGGCGGGTGCCGAGCTGACCATCGGTGATAACAGCATCACATTGGACATGGCCGGCCGCCGGCCGGTGCCGGTCGATATCCATACTGCGCCACACCCCGGTTTTCCCACGGATATGCAAGCGCAGTTCATGGCAATGAACAGCATCGCCGACGGCACCTCGACGCTGGTCGAGACGATTTTCGAAAATCGTTACATGCATGTGCAGGAGATGCAGCGCATGGGCGCCGATATCCGTCTGGAAGGGAATACCGCGATCGTCAGCGGTGTCGACACCATTACCGCTGCGCCGGTGATGGCGACCGATCTGCGCGCCTCGGCCGGGCTGATCCTGATGGCGCTGGTGGCTGTCGGCGAAACCGTGGTCGATCGTGTCTACCATATCGACCGGGGATACGAGAGAATCGAGGAAAAGCTGTCGCAGCTGGGTGCCAGCATTCGCCGGCTGTCGTAATTCCAACCGTTCGAGTACCTATGAAACAAGACAATCTCGTCATCGCGCTGTCCAAGGGACGCATCTACAAGGAGACCCGACCGTTTCTCGAAGCGGCCGGGATTATCCCGGTAGACGACCCTGAAACCAGCCGAAAGCTGATTCTCGATACCAACCGGGATGATGTGAAACTGCTGATTCTGCGCGCAACCGACGTGCCGACCTATGTGCAATATGGCGCCGCCGACCTCGGCGTGACCGGCAAGGATGTGCTGTGTGAGCACGGCGGAGAGGGGCTCTACGAGATGCTCGATCTTGGCATCGCCCGCTGCCGGCTGATGGTCGCTGGGCGTGTGGGGGAATCGCTGCCTGAGGCGCGTCGCTTGCGGGTGGCGACCAAGTTCGTGCGTTCGGCGCGCGATCATTTTGCCCGCAAGGGCCAGCAGGTGGAGGTGATCAAGCTGTACGGGTCGATGGAGCTGGCGCCGCTGGTGGGACTGGCCGACTGTATCGTCGACGTGGTTGACACGGGTAATACCTTGAAGGCAAACGGGCTGGCACCGTTGGAGCATATAGCCGACATCAGCTCGCGTATCGTCGTCAACAAGGCGGCGATGAAAATGAAGCATGAACGGGTCACCCGTCTGCTCGAAGAGATGAAGAAAGTCGTGACCGAGAGGCAACAGTGATGGCGGCAGAACAGCAAGCCCCGATTCAGACCGACGATTTGCGTATCAGTGGCATCAAGGAGGTCAGTTCCCCTGATGTCGTGCGCGCCGAGATTCCGATTACGCCGAAAGCTGCCGATACGGTGTTGTCTGCGCGCCATGCGATCCACGATATCCTCGTTGGGGATGATGATCGTTTGCTGGTTGTCGTCGGCCCCTGCTCAATTCATGATCCGGAGGCCGGCCTGGAGTATGCGCGCCGCTTGGCTGAACAGCGCGAGCGCTTCAAGGATTCGCTCGAAATCGTCATGCGGGTTTATTTCGAGAAGCCACGCACCACGGTGGGCTGGAAGGGGCTGATCAACGACCCCGGGCTTGATGGCAGCTTCCATATCAACAAGGGATTGCGGATTGCGCGCAAGCTATTGCAGCAGATCAATGACATGGGCGTACCGACGGCCACTGAATACCTCGATCTCATCAGCCCACAGTATGTGGCCGACCTGATCAGTTGGGGTGCGATCGGTGCCCGCACCACCGAAAGCCAGGTACACCGCGAACTGGCATCCGGTCTCTCCTGTCCAGTGGGCTTCAAGAACAGCACCGACGGCACGATGCAGATCGCCATCGATGCGATCGGCTCGGCGTCGCACCCGCATCATTTTCTGTCAGTGACCAAGGCAGGGCACTCGGCGATTTTCTCGACCACCGGCAATCCCGACTGCCACATCATCCTGCGTGGCGGCAATGGCCGCCCGAACTACGATGCAGCGCATATTCAACTCGCCTCGCAGCAGTTGGAGAAGGCGGGCTTGCCGGCAAGGCTGATGGTCGATTGCAGCCATGCCAACAGTCAGAAACAGCATGAGCGTCAGATCGATGTCGCTGCCGATATTGCCGGGCAGATTGCCGCTGGCGAGGACCGCATTGTTGGTGTCATGATCGAAAGCCATCTCAAAGCCGGTCGGCAGGATGCAACGCCTGATAAACCGCTGGAATACGGGGTTAGTATTACCGACGCCTGCATTGGCTGGGACGACACCGTGCCGGTGCTGGAACAACTCGCTGATGCGGTTCGGCAGCGGCGTGAACGGAGTGCAGCGTGATGTTGCAGATGAAACGACTTTCCACCAGCAGCGATGATTTCTATCGTCAACTGGAAACCATGCTTGCCTGGGAGTCGGTGTCGGATGATGAGGTGTTCGGCGTCGTCAATGGCATTCTGAAACGCATCCGGGCCGAGGGTGATGCCGCGTTGCTGGAATATACGGCAAGATTCGATGGCCTTGAGGTGGCCAGCGCTACTGACCTGGAGATGCCCAAAGCACGGCTGGACGCGGCGTTGAACAATCTCCCGCAGGCGCAGCGCGAGGCGCTGCAAGCGGCGGCGGAGCGGGTGCGCAGCTACGCCGAGCGGCAAAAAATGGCGTCCTGGCAATATACCGAGGCCGATGGCACGGTGCTGGGTCAGCAGGTCATGCCGCTCGATAGCGCCGGGCTCTATGTGCCCGGTGGCAAGGCGGCCTATCCCTCATCGGTGTTGATGAACGCAATCCCGGCCAAGGTGGCGGGTGTGGGTGAGCTGATCATGGTGGTGCCGACACCGGGGGGCGAGGTCAATGAACTGGTGCTGGCGGCGGCTGCTGTGGCGGGTGTCGATCGCGTCTTTACCATCGGTGGTGCCCAGGCAGTAGCCGCGCTGGCCTATGGTACCGAGACGGTACCGCGGGTCGATAAGATCGTCGGGCCGGGTAACATCTATGTCGCTACCGCCAAACGCATGGTGTTCGGCACCGTTGGTATCGACATGATCGCCGGGCCGTCCGAGATCCTGGTGGTCTGCGATGGCAAGACTGACCCCGACTGGATTGCGCTCGACCTGTTTTCCCAGGCCGAACATGACGAGGATGCGCAATCGATTCTGGTCTGCCCGGATAATGCCTATATCGATCGTGTCATGGAGAGCATGCAGCGCTTGCTGGCCGAGATGCCGCGGGCGGAGATCATCACCGCGTCGATCAATGGCCGGGGTGTCGCCATCGAAGTGCGGGACATGGACGAGGCCATCGAGGTTGCCAACTTTATCGCCCCCGAACATCTTGAGTTGTCCGTTGACGCGCCTGAGGTGATCGCCAAGCGAATACGTCATGCCGGTGCGATCTTCATGGGGCGCTATACCGCCGAGGCGGTGGGCGACTACTGTGCCGGCCCCAACCATGTGTTGCCGACATCGCGCACGGCCCGCTTCTCATCACCGCTGGGCGTGTACGATTTCCAGAAACGATCCAGCCTGATCGGTTGTTCTGCTGACGGCGCCTCGGCACTCGGCCAGATTGCATCGGTACTGGCGCGGGGCGAGGGGTTGATTGCCCATGCGCGTTCCGCCGAAAAGCGGATCAAATAGGCATCATATGAACGATTCGCTGGTGTCACGCTGGATTCGACCGGAGATTCGCGCGCTGTCGGCTTATCATGTGCCGCCATCGCGCGGACTCATCAAACTGGATGCCATGGAAAACCCATATACCTGGCCGCAAGCACTGATCGATGACTGGCTCGAGATGCTGGGCGACACGGCGGTAAACCGCTATCCCGACCCCGCCGGGCGTCAGCTGGTGGAGCGGATTCGTGACGTGATGCAGGTGCCCGCGGGGCAGGGGATCCTGCTTGGGAATGGCTCGGATGAACTGATTCAGGTGTTGGCAATGTCGGTGGCGGCACCAGATCGGAGCATCATGGCGCCGGAGCCGGGGTTTGTGATGTACCGCATGATCGCGGGCTTCGTTGGTATGCAGTATGTTGGTGTGCCGCTGCGTGCTGATGACTTTTCCCTTGATCTCGATGCCATGCTGGCTGCGATTCGTGAGCATGAACCGGCCATTATTTTTCTTGCCTACCCCAATAATCCGACCGGCAATCTGTGGGATCGGGCCGTCATCGAGGAGATTGTGGCTGCTGCGCCGGGGTTGGTGGTGATCGATGAGGCCTATTCTCCGTTTGCTGCCGACAGTTTCATGCAGGATCTCGGGCGCTGGCCCAACCTGTTGGTCATGCGCACTTTTTCCAAGCTGGGTCTGGCCGGGTTACGGCTAGGCTATCTCTGTGGCCCGGAAGCGCTGCTCAGTGAATTTGACAAGATCCGCCTGCCGTACAACATCAACACGCTGACGCAGATGACGGCGGATCTGGCGCTGTCACATATCGAGGTGTTCGATGAGCAAGCCGACCGCATCAAGGCATCGCGTACCGAGCTGGCGAGGGCGCTTGCTGCGCTGCCGGGGCTGACGGTCTATCCCAGCAGCGCCAATTTTCTGCTGTTGCGCACCGCGCCGGGCAGGGCGGACGCCATCCATAAAGAACTGCTCGATGCCGGCATCCTGATCAAGAACCTGTCGCCATCGGGTGGTCTGTTGCAGGACTGCTTGCGGGTGACCGTGGGTGCGCCGGAAGAGAATGCCCGCTTGCTGGAGGTGCTTAGGGCGTTGCTTTGATCGGTCGTAACGACACCTTGGCCGTTGCCTTGATGGGGATGCCATCGCGTAGCCCGGCCAGTGTCAGCAGTGTTCCCGGATGGCTGTTGGCAATCAGCGTCAGTGCATGGGCCGGGTTGCGGATGGGGTGGTCGTCGATCTTGAGCAGAATGTCGTTGGCCTTGAAGCCGGCCAGTGCTGCGGGACTGCCTTTTGTGACCGCCGTGATCAGAATGCCTTCGCCTGGTGCCAGATCATTGTCGCGCAGCAGTGCTGCGGATAGCGCGACGGCCTCGATGCCGAGCCAGCCACGAATCACCTGTCCATGTTTGATGATCTGACTCAGCACGCTGTTGGCGAGGTTGACCGGAATGGCGAAACCGATGCCTTGTGAGCCGCCGCTCTGGCTGAAAATGGCAGTGTTGATGCCCACCAGCTCGCCGCGGGTGTTGATCAGTGCACCACCGGAGCTGCCCGGGTTGATGGCGGCATCGGTCTGGATGTAGTTTTCAAAGGTAGTCAGGCCCAGTTCGTGGCGCCCGGTAGCGGAGATAATGCCTTGGGTAACCGTCTGTCCAATGCCGAAGGGGTTGCCGATGGCCAGCACGATGTCGCCGACCTGGACGGTGGCAGAGTTGGCGAACACCAGCCCGGGCAGGTCGTCTGCCTCGACCTTGAGTACGGCGAGGTCGGTTTCCG
>CAZQXF010000117.1:0-7736 GCA_964596975.1 uncultured Thiotrichales bacterium
AGTGGCAACACTGTTCGATCGCATGCCAAAATGCGCAGCGACAATATCACCATCGACCCGCACGACGGTCAGCATGCCGGCAAACGCGTCACTGTCATGCTGCCAGATTTCACGAAGCATGCCTTCCGTCCAGCCCCAGTTGAGAAACTCGGGAACGCCGGTGCGCCGGCATTGCGCGTTCTTCCATTCGATCACTTGACGAAATGCCGCTTCATCACGCGAATAGAGATCGATTTCCAGCTTGCCGACTTCACGCTCGAACTTGCGTGTCTTGCGGCGGAATTGATCAAGGCGCTTCGCTCCCGCCTTCTTGCGCTGGGCAAGATAGGCCTCGAAACCATCACGCAAATCCATGGTTGGCGATACATCATCGATGCGGCGGTGGATGACGTCAGGCGCCTGGCTGGCCAGAAGATGATCAAAATCCCAGATCTTCACACCACAGGCATCGAGAATCTCATCATAGCGCCACTGCTCACCGGGCTTGCCGATCACCCCCTGATAGTCTGACAGACGACCACCCACAGGCTCGGCCACCTTGCCGTCTGCGGACTGATAGGGGAAGAAGCCGATGACACTGTTGCCATGCTCGATCACCGCGACATGCACGTCGTCCCGTACCGCTGCCACTGCCTGAAAATACTCCACGCAGAAATAGGGGTTGGCCAACCCGGGGCTTTGTTGCTGCAATTCACGCCATTGAGCAATGAGGGTCGTATCCAGCTCTCCGGCTGCCAGTTTCGTTATTTTATTCATCCCTTTTCCATCAGTGTTGTGTGCGCCCCGCCGTGCGCAAAGAATATGGAGACAGTCGCTAGTCAGTCTTACTCAATCGTAAACCCTGTGCATCACCTTTTCCGCCAGATCCGGAAAGGCGCCACTCATCCACAGCTTCAGGTCCAGCATCGAACTGCTGATTTCGTAGCGTGGCATCATGAACGGATTGGTCTTTGCCGTTACCAGTGCAGTGGGCTGGGTAATGACTGCCGACTTGAAACCCATTCCCCTCAGCTGCTCGGCTATATTTTCTGTATGGCGGCCATAAGGATAGGAATAGTGTTCGGCCTCTCGGCCCAACTCGCGGGAAAACGTTTCCCGCGATTTTGTCACCTCGGCTTCCAACTTCGCCGGCGTCAGCCGGGTCATGTCGAGGTGGTCTGCGGTATGTAGTCCCAGTTCTATCTGCGGATACTGCGATGCCAGGGAACGTACATCGTCCCAGCTCATGGTCAGCTGCGGGAATTCACAATCCGGCTGTAACTGGGCCTTGATGTCGTCGAGAATCTGATCACGCTCACTCATCGTGGCAGTAATCAAGGCACCAGCGATCGTTCCGAATGCACTGGAAAGTGTCTTCGCATCGCTCAGATCATAGTCCATTCCTCGCCACTGGAGGCGCTGAACACTGCGGAACTGGAACATCGAGTAGAGCACGTCATCCCATTGTGACTGCTGCCGGTCGACGTATCCGGTGCAGAGATAGATCATGGCCGGCAGATCATACTTTTCCAGCAGTGGCGCTGCATGCGTCAGATTGTTCAGGTAGCCGTCGTCGAAGGTCAGCACCACCGCATTCTCCGGCAAGCGGCCACCTCCGTAGACGCACTCGACCATCTCCGACAGGCTGATGACATTGGCATACTGCTTCAGGTACTGCAGCTGCGTTTCGAACTGCTCGACGGTGACGCTGTAGCTCTGGTCGATATAGGCTGCATTTTTTTCATCGACCACGCTGTGGTACATGATAATCAGTGCGCCCCGTGGCTCAGCCACCTTGCGATACGCCCAAGCCAGCCCTGACAGATAGAGACCACGCTGCAATTGATGCACGATTGTTCTTTTCAATGAAGGAGTTTCCGGTTTCAGTACCGGATAAGCCATCGTCATTTTTCCCACCCTGATCGTTATAGTTACGTATCAGTGCGTGGTGATCCCGCCGCTTCCATCCGGCCTGGCAAACTGCGCACATAGCCCATGCGCATGGCTTGCTGAAATAATCCCTGTTACTGGCCCCGCACACACAAGCGCCATGCCAGCATTGGCCGGTCACGGCTGTGATTCCTTTCCGTCTGATTGTTCCCAGCCCTGTTTCCATCTCTTGGGCTGACGTATGATCCGGCCTGCCTGACCGTCAAGAAACTGGCAAGCAACGCCCGCTCAGATGGTAGCGGATCAGCGAAAGCCACAGCAGAGTAGTTTCTTGATCGGCATCACAAATAGCGAGCCCGCCTGCCGACGCGGCCACCGAATTCCGAAGCCAGCATAGCCGGGATGGGCGCGCCATAAAGATCGTCACCGTCACAGCAGAGGGAAGACGATGTCACCGCCACACTGGAAATCATGACGACGCACCTCAATCTGTCAGACAAAGAAATCCATCCTCCGCAAGCCTTACGGGTTAAAATCCAGCCATGAGATACAGACTCCTCCCATTCCTGCTCCAGGCGCTGCTACTGACGCTGATCTCGACCCAGCCCGTTTTCAGCAATGAAGCATCAGCAATGAAGGTATTCGTCAGCATCGAGCCACTGCGCTATCTGGCCGAACGGGTTGGCGGCGAACACATTGATGTCGAAACCATGATTGCGCCCGGTGAAAGCCCGGCTACTTTTTCACCCACCCCACGCAAGATGACCCAGCTGAAAAACGCCCGGCTATTCTTTTATGTCGGTGTGCCATCTGAAAAGGCATGGTTGCCTCGGGTACGGGAAAGCTATCCTGCTACGCAGCTAGTCGATGTACGCAAAGGCATCGTGCTGCGGCGTGCAGCCCATGACGAGGCACACGATCATGTGCATGCAGACGATCTCGACCCGCATGTCTGGAATAGCCCGGTCACGAGCATTCGCATCGCCGCCAACATGCGCGATGCCTTGAGCGAAGTGGATCCTGCGAACAAAGAAGCCTATGCGGACAATTTCGAGCGGCTTGCCGGCAAGCTTCGCGCTCTGGACCGAAAAATCACCGCCATGCTCGACGAACTGCCTTCGCGCCGCTTCATGGTATTTCATCCCTCCTGGGGATATTTTGCCGACCGCTACGGACTACAGCAGATCGCCATTGAGAAAAGCGGCAAAACGCCGAGCATTCGGCAGCTTGGCAAGTTGATCGAGCAAGCCCGGAAAGCCGGCGTCAAGACGATCATCGTCCAGCCCCAGTTCAGCCGCCGCGATGCGGAAACGATTGCCCAGGAAATTGGCGGCAAAGTGGTAGCCATCGACCCGCTCGCCTATGACATTCCGGCAACGCTGTTGAAGATGGCAGAAACACTGACTTCATCGACGCACCGAACGAAACCATGAGTGTCGCTCCAGCTATCTCGCTGCAAGGCGTCAACTTCAGCTATGGTGGCATTGCGGCGCTGGAGAACATCGACCTCACCGTCCAGCGCGGTGAGTTCATCGGCGTGGTCGGCCCTAACGCAGGCGGTAAGAGCACCTTGCTGAAAATCATTCTTGGACTGCTGAAACCGTCATCCGGTACGGTAGCGGTACTCGGCCTGCCACCCGAGCAGGGGCGCCGGCGCATTGGCTATGTACCCCAGTATCCACGTTTTGCGCGTGACTTTCCGATTACGGTGGAACAAGCGGTGCTCACCGCCCGGCTGGGCCAAACCCGCTGGTGGGGCGGCTATACGCGCCACGACAAGGCACTGGCCCATGAAGCCCTGCGCCGCACCGAAACCGACAGCCTGAGCAAGCGCCGGCTGGACACGCTCTCCGGTGGCCAGTTGCAGCGGGTATTGCTGTCGCGTGCGCTGGCTTGTGAGCCGGATATCCTGATTCTCGATGAGCCCACCGCCAATATCGATCAACGCGTGGAAACAGAGATCTTCGACCTGCTGAAAAAACTCAATGAAGAGATGACGATCATTGTCGTCTCCCACGACATCGCCTTCATTACCTATTACGTCACCCGGGTTGCCTGCCTCAACCGCACGCTGATGTGCCACGAGACTGCTCATATCGACGGCAAGCTGCTCGATCAGCTCTATGGAACCCATGTGCATGCAGTGGAGCACCGCCATGACTGAGTTGCTCGATGCACTCTCGCAATACGGCTTCCTGCGTCACGCATTGATTGGCGGCCTGCTGGCCAGCCTGGGCTGTGGCGTGATCGGCAGCTACGTCGTGGTCAAGCGCATCGGCTTTCTCGCCGGTGGCATTGCCCACTCGGTGTTGGGAGGCATGGGGGCAGCACTCTATTTTGGTTTCGATCCCACCCTGGCAGCGTTTGCCACCGCCATTGTCGCGGCACTGATCATCGGCATGGTCACGCTGCACAGCCGCGAACGGGAAGACACGCTGATCGCGGCGCTGTGGGCTGCCGGCATGGCGATCGGCATCATCTTCATCTCCCTGACGCCCGGCTACAATACCGAACTGATGAGCTATCTGTTCGGCAATATCCTGATGGTGTCACAACGCGAACTGTGGCTGATGGCGGCGATGGATCTGCTGATCCTGGGGTTGATCGGTGTGTTCTACAAACAGTTCCTGGCCGTCTCCTTCGACGAAGAATTCGCCACCCTGCGAGGTGTCCCGGTCACACTGTTCTACCTGTTGCTGCTGGTGCTGGTGGCCGTCACAGTGGTACTGCTGATCCAGGTGGTCGGCCTGATTCTGGTCATTGCACTACTGACACTGCCCGCAGCCATCGCCGGGCACTATATGCGCACCCTGGCAGGCATGATGGTCGTCGGCGCGCTGCTGGGCATGGCATTCAGCACCGGTGGACTGCTGCTGGCATGGCAACCCGATTTTCCACCCGGGCCAGTCATCATTCTGCTCGCTGCCGGGGCTTATCTGGCCTCGCTGCTGGTCTATAAACTGCGCAGTTGACCACCACCAGTCCCCTCCCTGCTACCTGTCAACCAGCGCCTACCATCGAGTGAGACCTGCGCCCTGAAACACCGCGATCGCCTTGGCTAGACTTCAGGCCATACCTGCAAACGTGCATCATGGATGATGAACAGACAATCAATACTGAAAGGTCTCAGGGCGGCGCGGTCGTCCCAGCTGCAATGGATCGCCTTTACCCGTTCACTCGCCGATCACCCAGCGTCGTCGGAGCGATTCAGCAAATCAGCCTTGCTAGCGCAGAAACGCTTTGAAGAGTGGTACTACGGCGCTGCAAAACCGTTGTCTCGCCTCGCCGCTTTCGAGCTGATCTCGGCCAACCACAAGGCCTTGACCGAGTTACAGGACCAGATTCTGGAAACGTTGAACCAGCCGGCACCCGCCGAAACCGACCGCTTCCTCAGCTGGTTTCGCGACCCGCGCCGCCACAACCCGGCATTGCAACAACTCATCGGCAAGGCACAACGTCGCTCTCAGCGGCTGCTCGATGGCCTGGAGATACTGGAGAAGGAAATCCAGACACTGCCGAATGAAACCCTGCAAAAGCTGGCTTCCAGTGATTACGTGGACAACAACGTACGCTTCCTGATCAACTGACGGGTTTTCGCAGCCAGCACCCTGCTGCTACGATAGCGGCCACTCGAACACCCGTGGCAGGCCTGATGTCAGATACACAGCAGCAATTCCTCGAACTCGCGCTCGAACGCGAGGTGCTTCGCTTCGGCGAATTCACCCTCAAATCGGGCCGTACCAGCCCCTACTTCTTCAACGCCGGCCTGTTCAATACAGGCTCGGCGCTGGCAAAACTTGGCCGCTTCTATGCCGCCGCGTTACACGCTACCGGCCTCGAGTTCGACCTGTTGTTCGGCCCCGCCTACAAGGGCATACCACTGGCAGCAGTCACCGCCGCCTCGCTCTATGACGAACACGCCCTGGACATCCCCTATGCCTTCAATCGAAAGGAGGCCAAACGCCACGGCGAAGGTGGCAATATCGTCGGTGCCGAACTGCAGGGGCGCGTCATGATCATCGATGATGTCATCACGGCCGGCACGGCCATTCGCGAATCGGTCGACATCATCCGCAGCGCTGGCGCCGAACTGGCTGGCGTGATCGTCGCTCTGGATCGTCAGGAACGCGGTGCGGGTGAGCTATCGGCAATACAGGAGGTCGAACGGGAGTTCGGTATTCCGGTCGTCAGCATTGCCAGCGTCAGCGATTTGCTGCGGCTGCTGGAAACGCGGGGTGACACAAAAACGCTGGAAGCCATGCGAGCCTACCAGTCACGTTACGGGGTTACCCCAGCAGCAACTTGATACCGACCAGCAACGTCACCGCCTCGAAACCGCGTTTGATCAGACGATTGCCTGAACTGATCGCCAGCTGCGCACCGAGATAGCCGCCCAGCAGCGATCCGGCCAGCAGCACCGGAATCCATGCCCAGTGGATCGCCGACACAACTCCGAGCGTCACCGCACCGGTACCGTTCCAGAATATGCCAACCATGACCAGGGTGTGCGCAACCGCCGACAGGTAATCCATGCCGAACCAGCGAATCAGCCACAGGGTAACGAACAAGCCAGTACCGGACGTCAGCGATCCATTCAGAAAACCGATCAGTAGCAAGCCAGTCCCGCCAATCAGCAGACCTTTACCTTCACGGTTTCCAGCCACATAATGCTGGCCAAGTGATTGCTTGAGCATGGAATAGAGCCCCAGTGCAATCGTCAGCAGACCCAGCAGGATTTCCGCCAGCCGGTCAGGAACATGGACGATAGTCAGTGCCCCCAGCACGACTCCCGGCAACCCCCACGCCAGCATCAACAGCACCATCGGCCGTTCAAGCCGACCATCGCGCCAGTGCCGCAGGCTTGCGCCCAGGCCCAACGCGACACTGGCAACCTTGTGGGTCGCCAGTGCCAGAGCGAACGGCAGACCAAGAAAGATCAGGGCCGGGAGCTGGATCAGTCCGGCACCGCCACCCGAGAAGGACGAAAACGCATTGGCGACCAGCGAGATAACAAACAGCAACAACTGCTCAGTCATCACTGTATCCATCCACGGCTGCGCATCCCGGCATGATCGGCAGATCCCGTGATAAAGACATCCACCGCAGCAACCCTCATCAAAGCAATCCAGACCGTCGCTTGCGTGACGGCTGAATTCGGGGCGAATTCAAGGATATGCGGTGATCTGGCATCCATCCGGGCATCCAAAGGCGGGACTGTGATAAGGGTCGTTGCGCATCATATCGGTGCTGTGCCCTAATGCGAAGAACCATGGACTTACAATTTCATCGACGAATCATACTGGCGCTGACACTGCTGCTTACCTCTCACCTGGTGATGTCGGCGGAGCTATTCCGGTGGGTCGATGAAAACGGCAATGTCCATTACAGTGACCGTATTCCGCCTTCCCAGGCCCAGCAACCGCGCGTAGAACTGAACCCTTACGGGCAAGCGACCAAGGCAGTCAACGTTTTCAAAACCAAAGAGCAACGTGCCAAAGAGCGGGAAGCACTGCTTGAGGAGCTGCGGCAAAAACGCCTGCGCGAACAACGCCTGGCAGAAGACCGCGCACTATTGACGACCTTCTCCTCCATCGACGATATCGATGCACTCTATTCCAGCCGGCTGAACAACCTCGACAACTACACCAGCGCCAACCGTCGCAAGCTGGAAAAGACCAAGGCGCTGCTGGAAAAAACCGTCAAGAAAAAACGCTGGTACCAGGCCCGCGAACGCGCTGTTCCCCGCCAGATCACGGCGAATATCAGGGAATACGAACAGCAAATCGCCACCTACGAGTTGCTGATCGAACGAAATCTCGCCAAACGCAAAAAACTGGAAACCAAGTTTGCCCACGACAAGCAGCGGT
>CAZQXF010000118.1:0-7729 GCA_964596975.1 uncultured Thiotrichales bacterium
CAGCTGGATAGAGCAACGGCCTTCTAAGCCGTAGGTCGCAGGTTCGAATCCTGCCGGGCGTGCCATTATCTGAACGGTTTTTATGGTGGATGTAGCTCAATTGGTAGAGCTCAGGTTTGTGGTACCTGCGGTCGTGGGTTCGATTCCCATCATCCACCCCATTTTTTTGCCTGATTCCGATGACTCAGGCGGATCCGTCGCTTTTCCCGGCGCGGTTGCTTCGACGGTATGATCGATAGCCTCGAAGGCGGCGGTTTCATTGCGAGAGTGGCGGAATTGGTAGACGCGCTGGATTTAGGTTCCAGTGGGGCAACCTGTGAGAGTTCGAGTCTCTCCTCTCGCACCATCCTGTTTCAATACACGTTCCATCCGGACGATTATCAAGCGAATTACTTAAAGGTCGTTGTACAAAATGCAAGTATCAGTTGAATCCACGAGCAGTATCGAGCGCTGCATGACCGTTCAGGTTCCCGCAGAGCGTTTGACCGAGGCGGTCGACGCCCGTCTCAAGTCCTTGCGGGGCAGGGTGCGAATCAACGGTTTTCGTCCCGGCAAGGTACCGCTAAAGATTCTTCGTCAGCAGTATGGCGCGAGTGTCTTGCAGGAGGCCATGACCGAGTTGCTGCAAAGTAGCTTCCAGGAAGCGATTGTTCAAGAGGGGCTGCAGCCTGTTGGCGGTCCTTCCATAGAGCCAGTCAATATGAAGGAAGGCGAGCCGCTCGAATACAAGGCGACTTTCGAAGTCTATCCCGAGATTGAAGTGGCAGATGTTTCCTCGCTGGAGGTGTCACGCTACGAAGTGGAAATCGAAGAGTCGGACATCGACAAGATGGTCGAAAACCTGCGCAAGCAGCGCCAGAGCTGGGAAACTGTCGAGCGTGCTTCGCAGGATGGTGATCAGGTCATCGTCGATTTCAAGGGCTTTGTAGGTGATGAGGCCTTCGACGGCGGCGAGGCGAGCGATCTGCCGATCGTGATCGGTGAAGGCCGCATGATTCCCGGCTTCGAAGACCAGCTCAAGGGCGTGTCCGCCGGTGACGAGCTGGAAGTGAACGTGACTTTTCCTGACGACTATCACGTAGAAGATCTGGCCGGCAAGGAGGCCCGTTTCGAAGTGAAGGTCAAGGCGGTCAACGAAGCGCGGCTTCCCGAGGTGGATGATGAGTTTCTGAAGGCCTTTGGCGTTGAGGAAGGTGGCGTCGAAAAACTGCGTGAGGATATTCGCGAGAACATGCAGCGCGAGCTGAAGCAGAAGATCAAGTCGAAGATCAAGGATCAGGTCATGAAAGGCTTGCTCGATCTGCATCCAGTCGATTTGCCCAAAGCACTGGTGAGCGAAGAGATTGGCCGCATGCGTCAGCAGGCCAGTTCCGGTGCGCCCCAGAATGACGTGCCCGAATTGCCGGATGCGCTGTTTGAAGAAGAAGCGAAGAGGCGTGTGGCGCTGGGCCTGATCGTCGGTCAGGTCATCCGCGACAAGGAGGTCAAGCTAGATAAGGATCGGGTCGAGGCCGAGCTGGATGATATTGCCGCAAGCTATGAAGATGCCGAGCAGGTCAAACAGTACTATCGCTCGAATCCCGATCAGATGAACTTGCTCGAAGCGATGGTGTTGGAAGATCAGGTGGTTGACTGGGTTCTCAGTAATGCCAAGGTTTCTGACGAGAAGAAGTCGTTTGACGATATAATGGAACCAGCTAAGTAACCGGAAACTCCAGGGAGAATCAGCAATGAACCGGAATTCAAATTTTGGCCAGGGTGCGCTGGATACGCAGGCGCTCAATCTCGTGCCGATGGTGGTCGAGCAGACGTCGCGTGGCGAGCGTTCCTATGACATCTACTCGCGCTTGCTCAAGGAGCGTGTCGTGTTCGCCGTGGGGCCGGTCGAGGACTATATGGCTAATGTGATCGTGGCCCAGTTGCTGTTTCTCGAGTCCGAAAACCCGGACAAGGACGTGCATCTCTATATCAACTCGCCAGGTGGCTCGGTCACTGCCGGCATGGCAATCTATGACACCATGCAGTTCATCAAGCCCGATGTGAGCACACTTTGCATCGGTCAAGCAGCCAGTATGGGCGCGCTGTTGCTTGCTGGCGGCGCGGCGGAGAAGCGCTTCTGTCTGCCGCATTCGCGCGTGATGATCCACCAGCCACTGGGCGGGTTTCAGGGGCAGGCAACGGATATCGACATCCATGCACGTGAAATCCTCAAGGTGAAGGAAACGTTGAACCAGATTCTGGCGCATCACACTGGCCAGCCAGTCGACAAGATCGAGGAAGACACCGAGCGTGACCGTTTCCTGAGTGCACACGAAGCGGCTGAATATGGATTGATCGATAGTGTGCTCGATTCACGCTCTGTTGAGGAAAAAGATTAGATCAAGTCTCGGTTTGATCCAAACCGAAAAGCCGCACTGCTGATCGGCTTGATTCTTCTGCCAAAAAGCGGCAAGGTTGAGCCAGAATCAACTGGCAGGGCATTGTAGATGAGCGACAAGAAAGATGATCAGGGCAACGGCAAGCTGCTCTATTGCTCCTTCTGTGGAAAGAGCCAGCATGAAGTCAAGAAACTGATTGCCGGTCCATCTGTATTTATTTGTGACGAATGTGTCGAGCTATGCAACGACATCATTCGCGAGGAAATGCAGGAGCAGACGGTGGCGGAGCACTCCTCGCTGCCAAAACCCAAGGAAATCAATGCCAGGCTGGATGAGTATGTCATCGGCCAGGAGCGCGCCAAGAAAGTGCTCTCCGTGGCAGTCTATAACCACTACAAGCGGCTTGAATCGCGTAACAACAAGGATGAAGTCGAACTCTCCAAGAGCAACATCCTGCTGATTGGGCCGACCGGCTCCGGCAAGACCTTGCTGGCTGAAACTCTGGCGCGCTTGCTGAACGTTCCGTTCACGATCGCGGATGCGACCACGCTGACGGAAGCCGGATATGTTGGCGAGGATGTTGAGAACATCATCCAGAAGCTGTTGCAGAAATGCGATTATGATGTGGAAAAGGCTCAGACGGGCATCGTCTATATCGATGAAATCGACAAGATTTCCCGCAAGTCGGATAACCCGTCGATCACCCGTGATGTATCGGGCGAAGGTGTGCAGCAGGCATTGCTGAAGCTGATCGAAGGCACCATTGCATCGGTTCCCCCGCAAGGTGGTCGCAAACATCCTCAGCAGGAATTCCTTCAGGTCGATACTTCCAATATCCTGTTTATCTGCGGCGGGGCTTTTGCCGGCCTGGACAAAGTGGTTCGCGACCGTACTGAAAAAAGTGGCATCGGCTTTTCCGCCGAGGTCAAGGGCAAGGACGAGGAGCGTTCACTCGGCGAGCTGCTGTTCGACGTCGAGCCGGGCGATCTGGTGCGTTACGGCCTGATTCCCGAGTTTGTCGGTCGCCTTCCCGTGGTCGCGACGCTGACAGAGCTGGATGAAGACGCGCTGGTGGAAATTCTTTCGCAACCGAAGAATGCAATCACCAAGCAATACCAGAAGCTCTTCGATATGGAGAATGTGGAGCTGGAGTTTCGGCCGGAGGCGTTGCACGCCGTTGCACGTCGTGCGATGGAAAGGAAAACGGGCGCGCGGGGCTTACGCACCATTCTGGAGTCGGTGCTGCTCGATACCATGTATGACCTCCCTTCCAACGAAGACGTCACCAAAATTGTCATTGACGAAGCCGTTATCAATGGTGACGCCCAGCCTTACCTGCTCTATGAAGGCGGGGATCTCAAAACAGCGGTTGGTGACTGATCGCTGTTCGGCGATCGCCGTGTCTCCAGTGGAGGGTTGAAGACAGCCCTCCACAACCCCATATACCGATAGTGATTGTCGAAGGCTCCACAACATCGTTGTACGATGGGGATTCGACAGTGTTGCTATAACTTTTCAGCAGGACTAGCGCCTGCGTGGACCAAATATCTATGACCAGCCCAGCTTCCTTGAAGATCGTTCCCGTACTTCCCCTTCGGGATGTCGTTGTTTATCCGCATATGGTGATCCCGCTGTTCGTGGGACGTGAGAAATCCATCAATTCGCTCGACGCTGCAATGTCGGAGAACAAGCAGATCTTGCTTGTCGCCCAGAAAAGCGCCGAGGTCGATGAGCCGGGTGCCGATGAAATTCATCGTATCGGCACGCTCTCCAACATCCTGCAACTGCTCAAGTTGCCTGACGGCACGATCAAAGTGCTCGTCGAAGGCGAACAGCGGGTGAAAGTGCTGGAGCTCAACGAAGGGGATGATCACTTCACGGCGCAGATTTCGGTGATCGAGCCGCTGCCTAACGAGAACGAGCGTGAGCTAGAAGTGCTGGGTCGCAGTGTGATCAATTTGTTCGATCAGTATGTCAAACTGAACAAGAAGGTGCCGCCCGAGATTCTGACCTCGTTATCGGGTATTGATGACCCCGCACGCCTGGCCGATACGATTGCGGCGCATATGTCCTTGAAGCTCGATGAAAAACAGCAGGTGCTGGAAATCCGCAGCGTCAAGGAACGACTCGAACACATCATGGGGCTGATTGAAGGAGAAATCGATATTCTCCAGGTTGAGAAGCGCATTCGCGGCCGTGTCAAACAGCAGATGGAGAAGAGTCAGCGCGAGTACTACCTCAATGAACAGATGAAGGCGATCCAGAAGGAGTTGGGGGACTTGGAAGATGCGCCCAACGAACTTGAGGAGCTTGCCGCCAAAATTGAAAAATCCGGCATGCCGAAAGAGGCGCGTGAAAAAGCCGAAGCCGAGTTGAACAAGCTCAAGATGATGTCGCCGATGTCAGCTGAAGCAACCGTCGTGCGCAACTACATCGACTGGCTCGTCGCCGCGCCGTGGAAGAAGAAGACCAAGGTGCGCAACGATCTGGCCAAGGCGCAGCAGGTGCTTGACGAGGACCACTATGGTCTCGAGAAGGTCAAGGAACGCATTCTGGAATACCTCGCGGTGCAACAGCGGGTACGTAAGCTGAAAGGGCCGATTCTCTGTCTCGTTGGGCCTCCAGGCGTCGGCAAGACGTCGCTTGGGCAGTCGATTGCCAGAGCCACCAACCGCAAGTTCACCCGCATGTCGCTGGGTGGAGTGCGGGATGAAGCCGAGATCCGCGGTCATCGCCGCACCTACATCGGCTCGATGCCGGGCAAGATCATTCAGAATCTGTCGAAAGTCGAGGTACGGAATCCGCTGTTCCTGCTCGACGAGATCGACAAGATGGCCATGGACTTCCGCGGTGATCCCGCATCGGCTTTGCTGGAAGTGCTGGATCCCGAGCAGAACAATACCTTCGCGGATCACTACCTCGAAGTGGACTATGATCTCTCTGACGTCATGTTCGTAGCGACGTCCAACAGCCTCAATATTCCGGGTCCGTTGCTGGACAGAATGGAGGTGATTCGTCTGGCGGGTTATACCGAAGATGAGAAATTCCATATCGCCCATGACTATCTCATTCCAAAACAGTTGAAAAACAACGGGCTCAAAACGGACGAGGTGGTGATCTACGAGTCGGCGGTAAGAGAAATCATTCAGCACTACACGCGTGAGGCGGGTGTGCGTGGCCTGGAAAGAGAAATCTCCAAGATCTGCCGCAAGATCGTCAAGGAGCATTTGCTCAAGGCGAAGAAGAAAACCGTCGTGACACCGCGAAATCTCGAAAAGTTTCTTGGCGTCAAACGTTTCCGTTATGGTGTGGCTGAAGAAGAGGATCAGGTAGGCCAGGTTACAGGGCTAGCGTGGACCGAGGTCGGTGGTGAGCTGCTGACGATCGAATCGGCGGTTATGCCCGGCAAGGGCGCCATCATCCGTACCGGTCAGCTCGGAGACGTGATGAAGGAGTCGATCGAAGCGGCGCGGACGGTGGTTCGTAGTCGTGCGGCCATTCTCGGCATCGAAGACGACTTCTTCGACAAGCATGATATTCATATCCATGTTCCCGAAGGCGCGACGCCGAAGGATGGCCCCAGTGCGGGTATCGGCATGTGTACGGCATTGGTGTCGGCGATTACCGATATCCCCGTCAAGGCCAGCGTCGCAATGACCGGAGAGATCACCTTGCGCGGTGAGGTGTTGCCCATTGGCGGTCTCAAGGAGAAGTTGCTTGCGGCACATCGAGGCGGCATCACCACGATTATCATCCCCGAGGAGAACGAAAAGGACCTTGTGGAGATACCCAAGAACATCAAGAACAAGCTGGAAATCATTCCGGTTCGTTGGGTCGACCAGGTGCTCGATATTGCACTTGTCAGCCAGCCGCAGCCGTTGAGTAAGCCTGCGAGCAAGTCTGGAGCGGCCAAAACGAAGCGCGCGGCGCCGAAGAAAAAGTCGACACGAGTAAGAGCGCACTGAAGAAATATTCCATAAGCTATTGATGCGTCAGGGTTGATTTTGTTCATACTGTAATATTTCTGTGAACACGTTGACATTTGCGAAGGCGGGTTGATATAACTCCCGCTCCGCGCGATAGCTGCGGTATCTCAGGAGGATGTTCTTGTGTCGGACATATCCTCATACAATTAACCAGGCAAGTATTTCGACACCGGGCGTTGCATCAGGTACCGCGCGGTGCAAGCAGATATTTGAGTAACTAGCTAGGGACACCATGAACAAGTCAGAATTTGTAGACGCGATCGCGAAGGCCGCCGATTTCACCAAGGCTGATGCAGCAAAAGCAGTCGATGCGATGGTCGATGTTGTTACCGATACCCTCAAAGCGGGTGATCAGATCACGCTTGTTGGCTTCGGTTCTTTCCAGGTCAAGACCCGGGAAGCGCGCACGGGACGTAATCCACGTACCGGTGAAGCCATCCAAATAAAGGCGAGCAAAATTCCTTCTTTCAAGGCTGGTAAAGCATTAAAAGATGCCGTAAACTAGCGCGCTCGTTGAGGGGGAGGTTTGAAAGATTCTTCTCCGCTTCGGGTGCTTAGCTCAGTTGGTAGAGCACCTCCCTTACAAGGAGGGGGTCGGGAGTTCGAGCCTCTCAGCACCCACCATATACAAGTTTTGGAGCGGTAGTTCAGTTGGTTAGAATACCGGCCTGTCACGCCGGGGGTCGCGGGTTCGAATCCCGTCCGCTCCGCCATCTTTAGAAAAGGGCGTCTTGATAGACGCCCTTTTTTTATTTTTTGCGCCAGGCTGAATTATACTTGCGCCTCCGCACACTCTCTGTTCAGTAAATACTATGCTGCAAAATATTCGAGACAAGGCGACTGGCTGGGTGGCCTACACAATTGTCGGACTGATCACCATTCCGTTTCTGTTCTGGGGGATTCAGTCCTATCTCGGTGTTGGCGGGTCTGCCAATGTCGCGACCGTCAATGACACGGAAATCACGGTGCAGGAGTTTCAGCGCGAATTGCAGCAACAGCAGCGTCAGCTCCGGGAAATGTTCGGAGGCAAGGTGCCAGCAGAATTGGTCGAAGGCGCGGCCATCAAGCAGAGCGTTCTCGGCAAAATGATTCAGCGCGAGGTGCTGCGACAGGTTACCCGCGATGAAGGTTGGCGCGTCAGTGATTTCAGCGTCGCTGAAGAAATCAAGTCCTCGCCGCAATTTCAGGTCAACGGCAGCTTTAGCAAGCAACGTTACGAGCAGTTGCTGAAATCGCAGCGGCTCAGCAAGCCCGGCTACGAAGCGTTGGTCAGGCAGGGACTGCAGCTCGATCAGTTGCGCAGCCTGGTCGATTCCAGCGGCTTCATGTTGAAGGCTGATCGTAAGAAATTTCTGGAGCTGCAAG
>CAZQXF010000119.1:0-1109 GCA_964596975.1 uncultured Thiotrichales bacterium
AGTGAATGTCATGGATGGATTGTAACCTTTCCACGCCTGGGATGCAGGCGCTGTCACTCCATGGCAGCGCGGGCTTTTGTCCGCCAGGGCCGCAATGACATATACTGCATCGACCCCGTTCAGCATGCACGAGACACTACGATGCACGATATGCTTCCACTTCTGGAGCAAACCGACTTTCCCCCCATTTCCCGCAACGGCATCAGCACACTCCAGGTAAACCTTGGCTACACTTGTAACCAGCGTTGTCTGCATTGCCATGTCAACGCCGGACCAACACGCACGGAGCAGATGGACGACGAAACGCTCGGGCTCGTGCTGCAAGTCGCGCGCGAACGCAACATCGATACGCTGGATCTGACCGGTGGCGCACCCGAACTGAACCCCGGCTTTCGTCAGCTGGTCAGCGACGCCCGTAGCGCTGGACTGCATGTCATCGATCGCTGCAACCTGACGATTCTGAACGAACCGGCGCAGGAAGACCTTGCCGAGTTCCTGGCGGCGCACCAGGTGGAGGTAGTCGCCTCGCTGCCCTGTTACCTCGAAGAGAATGTCGATGGCCAACGCGGTCAAGGGGTTTTCAACAACAGCATCGAGGGTCTGCGCCAGCTCAATGCATTGGGCTACGGCAAGGACGGCAGCGGCTTGATGCTGAACCTCGTCTACAACCCGACCGGGCCTTTCCTGCCGCCGTCACAACAACTGCTGGAAAAAGACTACAAGCAGAATCTCCACAGCCGTTACGGCATCACCTTCAACCAGCTCTACAGCATCACCAATATGCCCATTGCCCGGTTTGGCAGCACACTGGTATCCAAAGGCGAGTTCGACGACTACATGGTGCTGCTCAAGCAAACCTTCCAGCCTGACAATGTGGACGGGGTGATGTGCCGCAGTCTGGTGAGCGTCGATTACCGCGGCTACCTCTACGACTGTGACTTCAACCAGATGTTGCAACAAGGCATTCGGCAGGAAAACCGCCAGCTGCATTTGCGCGACCTGCTGCACCAGGATCTCGATGGCCTGCCGATCTATATTGCCGACCATTGCTATGGCTGTACCGCCGGCCAGGGCAGTAGTTGCGGTGGTGCGCTATAGCGCTGATCATA
>CAZQXF010000119.1:1209-7724 GCA_964596975.1 uncultured Thiotrichales bacterium
GCTGTACCGCCGGCCAGGGCAGTAGTTGCGGTGGTGCGCTATAGCGCTGATCATATGATGATCTCGATCATCGTCCCCACGCTGAACGAAGCCCACGGACTTGCCGATACGCTCGCGCCATTGCAGCCGTTGCGGGGGGCACTGGCCGAGATCATTGTTGTCGATGGCGGCTCCAGCGACAACACATTGGGCATCGCCGAGCCACTGGCCGACCGCCTGCTGTCATCAACGCGGGGCCGGGCGCGACAAATGAACACCGGGGCTGCTGCGGCCCAGGGTGATACCCTGCTGTTTCTGCACGCCGACACACGCATCGACGCCAGGGCCTTGGCGCAACTACGTGAGGTGACGACAGGTCACGAAACCAGCTGGGGCCGATTCGACGTGCAGCCTGATCATCAGCGTCTGGTGTTCCGCGTTATCACGACGCTCATGAACTGGCGCAGCTGCATCACCGGCATCGCCACCGGGGATCAGGCCATCTTTGTGCAGCGCCAGCTGTTCGAGCAGGTTGGCGGCTATCCCGACATCGCCCTGATGGAAGACATTGCCCTGAGTCGACAACTCAAATCGCTAGACAAGCCCGCCTGCATCCGCACCCCGGTGACCATTGCCATGCGCTACTGGGAGCAGCACGGCATTCTGCGCAGCATGCTGCGAATGTGGCAGCTGCGACTGGCCTATTTCTTCGACACGCCGCCAGAGAAACTGCACCGGCGCTACTACCGTGACTAGCCCGCAGTTCCAGCTGCTCATCTTCGCCAAACCACCAGTGCATGGGCGAGTAAAAACACGCATGCAGCCCAAACTCACGCCCGCCCAAAGCGTCGCGCTGCACCGCCAGCTCCTGGAATACAGCCTGATGCAGTGTGCCCGACTGGATCACGCCAGCATCAGCCTGTGGACCACGGGCAAGGACTCACGCCATCTGAAGACACTCGCCGGGCGGCGGCGGATCGCGCTGCAAGTCCAGCGTGGCAACGACCTCGGGCAACGCATGCACCAAGCCATTCACTACATGGCGTCCCGGCACAAAGAACCGGTGTTGCTGATCGGTGCAGATTGCCCCTTCATCACAGCGGACTACCTGCGGCAGGCTCATGCTGCCTTACAGCAAGAGGAAGTCGTGATCGGGCCGGCCAGCGACGGCGGCTTCGTGCTGCTTGGCGCCAGCCGGCCGCTGCCAGCACGCAGTCTCGACGGGGTCGACTGGGGGACGGATGACGTGCTGGAGCAAACGCTGCGACAAATGAAAAGGGCCGGGGCAGGTTGTCACCTGCTCCCGGCCCTCGATGATATCGACCGCCCGGAAGACCTCGATTTGCTGGATCGTCCGGCGCTACATCGTATGCGTTGGCTTTTCGGTATTCAGTGAACCGCCGAGCAGATCTTCGATCTTCTGCCGCGTACCGCCCTTGTCATCAGCATTGAACTGCACACCGATACCCGGCGTGCGGCGCCCAGACGCACCCCGCGGCGTCACCCAGACCACCTTGCCCGCAACCGGGATGCGTTCGGGTTCGTCCATCAGATGCAGCAGGATAAATACCTCGTCGCCCAGCTGGTAGGGTTTTCCAGTGGGAATAAACAGTCCACCGTTCTTGATGAACGGAATATAGGCCGCATAGAGCGAGTTCTTTTCCTTGATGGAAAGAGAGAGAATGGGGTGACCGTCAGCCATTTTTCGTTGATTTCCCGGTTGTACTTATCGGGGAGCGAACACTGTCAATCGCGGGCTCCCAATCGCATCCATGTCTGAAGCACATCGTCCACAAACAGCTCGGCATTCAAAGGATGGTCGACCCTGGACACAATCGCCATGAATCGGTCGCTCACCTCGAAAACTGACCCAAAGTCTAACAACCCTGACAAGCGGCGCAATACGGGAATGTGGTCGGAGTTCTCAAAACAGGCATCCGGCAATGCATGAAACGCCCGTTGCAGGTCACGCAGCACGCTCTGTATCCATAGAACGACTTGACCGCTGTCTGCGGCCAGTACCGTCTTGCGCAGCTCGGGCATGGTGCGCCGCGACTCCAGCGCTTCCAGCAATGCCGTTACCGTATTCTCATAGGCGGCCAGCAGCGTCTCATCATTCATTTTTGCAGCCAGACAAGGCGCCCCATTGGCGAGGTGCAGCAGGTGGTCGATGCGGCTGCAACCACGCTGCTCCAGCCATTGACGCGCAAGCGGCTTGGCTGGCTTGCCAAACTTGACCAGCTGGCAACGGCTTCTGATTGTCGCTGGCAAGCGACTCAGCGAATGCGCGACGAGTACGATCACGGTATCACCCGACGGCTCTTCCAACGTTTTCAACAGGCTGTTGGCCGCATTGACGTTCATGCGGTCGGCTGGCGTCAACAGCACCAGCTTGCGACCAGCGCTGCTCTGCGTCAGGGCGACGAACTCATTGAGTTCGCGAATCTGATCCACCAGTATTGCTGACTTGCCATCCTCGGGCATGACACAGCGATAATCGGGGTACACCCCTTGCGAAAACTGGCGGCAGGCAGCACAGCGGCCACAGGCGACACCATCAGCCGCAGGTGTTTCACAGGCCAGTGATTGCAGCAGGCAATGGGCAAAGTGATCCAGCCCCAGGCCCGGCTGACCGTATAGCAACAACGCATGCGGCAGCAGGTCATCACGACGCTGCTGTTGCAGGCGCTGCCACTGCGCCTGCTGCCAGGGCCAGGGTGTCAGTTCAGCCATGGCTTCACTGTCTCGATCAGGGTGGCAGTGACTTCATCCATTTCTCGTGCTGCGTCAACGACGACGAAACGCTCGGGAAACTGCGCCGCACGGCGCAGATAACCTTGCCGAATGCGTTCGAAAAACGCCTGCTTCTCTTCCTCGAAACGATCGGTGTCGCCGCGCGAGCGCACGCGGGCCATGCCCTGCACGACCGGCATGTCGAACAAAATGGTGCGATCGGGTGCAAAACCCTGCAATACCCATGCATCGAGCGCATCGATACGCGCCGGGTCGAGCCCACGACCGGCCCCCTGGTAGACATGACTGGCATCGGCAAAACGATCCGACAGCACCCACTGCCCTCGCTCCAGCGCCGGACGGATGAGTTTATGGACATGCTCGGCACGCGCACCATACATCAGCATCAACTCGGTGTCGGCGTGCATCGCTGGCAATGCCTTGTCGAGCAGCACATCGCGAATGGCTTCACCCACGGGCGTGCCACCCGGCTCTCGGGTCACCACCACCTCGATGCCACGCTGCTGCAAAAAAGCGGCCAAACGACCGATCTGAGTCGTCTTGCCGACACCCTCGCCGCCTTCGAAGCTGATGAAGCGTCCACGCTCAGCCATCAATCGTCTCCCCGGTAGCGCTTGGCATTGCCACCCAGCAGATATTTGATGACGGCCTGCTTGTGCTCCTTGTAGGTCGTCGAAAAAAAGTGACGCCCCTTGCCGCGCGCGACGAAGAACAGCGCATCCGTTGCGGCCGGATTCACGGCAGCCATGATCGCCGCCTCACCCGGCATGGCAATGGGCGTTGGCGGCAGGCCCTTGCGGGTATAGGTATTGAATGGGTTGTCGCTGCGCAGGTCTTTCTTGCGAATATTCCCCTTGTAGCGGTCACCCATGCCATAGATGACCGTCGGATCGGTTTGTAGCTTCATGTTCTTCTTGAGGCGATTGGTGAAGACCCCACCAATCATTGGCCGCTCCCCGGCAGCCCCCGTCTCCTTCTCGATAATCGATGCCAGAATCAAGGCCTCATAGGGCGATTTCAATGGCAGATCCGGCTGACGCTGCTCCCAGGCTCGCATCAGCGTCTCCTTCATGCGCCGATACGCCTGCTTGAGGAAGCCCTTGTCAGTCTGACCTTTGGGGAAGTGATAGGTATCGGGAAAGATCCAGCCTTCGGGTGATTTCTCGCCGGTCATCGCAGTAAATGCTTCTGCATAGTGCCCCGGCTCGATGATTCTTTTCATCAACCCGGCTTCAATCGCCTGTTCGAGCTTTGCGACCACATCGGTAAAACGCGAACCTTCAACAATCGTGAGCTTGTGCTGCACCGGTACGCCATGACGGAACTCGCGCAACACATCAGAGATTGTTGCGCCCGATGCGATGAAGTATTCACCCGTCTTGATCGCCGGGCCCGGTTCCACCCAGCGCGCCCATAGCTCGAAATACCAGGGGTTCGGCAGCAGCGATTTCTGCTTCATATCGCGGGCAACCGAGCGTACCGACGCGCCTTGCGGAATCTCGTAGACCAAACCTTCTTCAGGGATATCCAACGGCTGCTGCATTTCCTGCCAGACGAACCAGCCCAGCCCGATAGCGGCAAAAGCCACCACCAGTACGGCGACCAATAGCGCTTTGAATGCGGATTTAATCATGACGCCATCCTGACAGATCCCGCAGCCGTACCGCCAGGGGGTGTGGCTGCCAGTGCCGGTCTTCCAGACAGCGCAGCTGCCAGACACCAATGACCGAGTTGGTAACAAAAACAGCGTCCGCCGTCAGCAGTTCTTCTTTCGTCATCCGTCTTATTTCCAGTGGACACGTCAACTGCCCAGCAAGTCCCAGAACGCGCTCCCTCATCACGCCAGCGACGCCACAACGGTCCAGCCGGGGGGTGCGCAGAACACCATCAACGAGGGCAAAAATATTGCTCATCACCCCCTCGATCACATCTCCCCGGTCATCCAGCATGATGCCTTCGGCAACCTCATCCCACCACTCCCGCCTTGCCAGCACCTGCTCGAGCCGGTTGAGATGCTTGATACCCGCCAACCGGGGCTGAGGTGCCAGCCGGGTTGTGCAGAACCTTGCCGCCACACCCAAGCGATACCAGTGATCCGGATAGTCAGGCAAGGGATGGACGGAAAAAATACGGGTTGGGGACGATTCGCTGGCGGGGGCATAGCCTCTTCCTCCCCCACCTCGGGTAACGATCAGCTTCAGCACGACATAACGGTAGTCACCCGACGCCAGCAGCCGCCGCGACTCCTCGTCGAGCAGCTCGGGCGCAGGCATCGGGATGTTCAGCGCATCGCAGCCGCGACGCAGCCGGTCGATATGGAGATCCCAGAACTGGCGCTGGTCAGCCACCACTCTGATCGTCTCGAACAGACCATCGCCATACTGCAAGCCACGATCGGCAAGCGAGATTGTCGCTGCCGGTTCTCCATTGACCATTGCAGCGATAGACGACCGGTTCATAGGCGGCAGTCAGTGTCGCGGTGACACCAGCAGCTGTTCAGACAGTTTTGAACAGCAGCGTGCCATTGGTCCCACCAAAGCCGAAGGAATTCGACATGACCGCCGACAACTTGGCCTCTCGAGCCACATTCGGCACATAGTCGAGGTCGCATTCGGGATCGGGGTTGTTGAGATTGATAGTCGGCGGCACGACCTGATCACGTAGCGCCAGAATCGAGAAAATCGCTTCGATGCCGCCGGCGGCACCCAGTAGATGTCCGGTCATCGATTTGGTGGAACTGACCATGAGCTTGTCGGCAGCAGCACCGAACGTGTCGCGAATGGCTTTGGTCTCTGCGACATCACCGACCGGTGTCGATGTGCCATGCGCGTTGACATACTGAACTTCATCGGGGTTCAGGCCCGCATCCCGCAGCGCCGCATTCATGCAGCGCGATGCACCGCCACCACCCGGCTGAGTCATGTGATAGGCATCCCCGCTCATGCCAAACCCGACAAGCTCACAGTAGATGCGCGCGCCACGCGCCTTGGCCATTTCGTAGTCTTCGAGAATCACCACACCGGCGCCGTCGCCAAGCACAAAGCCATCACGATCCTGGTCCCAGGGGCGACTGGCCTTTTCAGGGGCATCATTGCGGGTGGACAGTGCCCGGGCTGCAGCGAAGCCGGCTAGCCCCAACGGCGTGGATGCCATTTCCGCACCGCCTGCAATCATCACGTCGGCATCGCCATAGGCGATCATTCGCGCTGCTTCACCGATATTATGGGTGCCTGTGGTGCACGCTGTCACGATGGCGATATTCGGGCCTTTGGCGCCGGTCAGAATCGACAGGTTGCCGGAAATCATGTTGCAGATCGACGCTGGCACGAAAAACGGCGAGATCTTGCGCGGGCCACCCTGCAACATTGCAGCGTGATTTTTCTCGATCAGGCCAATGCCACCGATCCCGGAACCAATGGCGACACCGATACGCTCAGCATTCTCATCGGTGATCTCCAACCCGGCATCCTTGATCGCATCCAGGCCTGCACCAATGCCATAGTGGATGAACACATCCATCTTCTTCTGGTCTTTCGGCTTGATATAGTCGTTGGCATCAAAGTCCGTGACCAGCCCGGCAAACTTCACCGGGAACTCGGAGACATCGTAATCCGTGATCGTGCTGATGCCGCTTTTCCCCGCACGGATATTCTCCCAGGCGGTTTCCACGTTGGATCCCACCGGCGATACGATGCCCATGCCTGTTACTACTACGCGTCTCTTGCTCACGATCCGGACCTGTTCGATTGATGAATACGGAATTTCCGCCGTCGAGGCGGCCA
>CAZQXF010000120.1:0-7723 GCA_964596975.1 uncultured Thiotrichales bacterium
ACTGCCGACACGGGGATTTTCAGTCCCCTGCTCTACCGACTGAGCTACCTGGCCGCCGAAAAGAGGGCGCTATTAAAACTGCATTGAGGAGTCGCGTCAAGCTCGACGTAACACCAGATGCCCTATCAAGCAGGTGGGGTCCAGTTATCAACCTTGGAACCGTCGCCGAAGAAGAACTTTTCCATCTCTTCTTCGATGAACTTTCTCGCCTTGGGGTCGATCGGGCTAAGCCGGTATTCGTTCAACAGCATGGTTTGATGTCTGACCCACTGCTGCCAGGCTTCCTTCGATACGTTGTCGAAAATACGCTTGCCCAGCTCACCGGGGTAGGTTGGCCGATCGAGGCCTTCGGCTTCTTTCTTCAGAAGTACACAGTTCACCATGCGTGTCATATTGTTTTGCTCCAAAAGTTGTCTATCGCCCGGATTGATGCGCGTCGTACTGTCGCAAAAGTTTCACCACCGGGGCAGGAAAGCCCCCGGGCGCCGAATGGGCTGTGTTATACCAGAGCATCAGACCGGGCGCCATTTCCTGTACTGAGGCAGCACTTTCAACGACATCCACAAGCAACGGCGCAATCGTCAGACGGAAATGGGTAAACTGATGATCAAACGCCGGCCAAGACTGAATGGCAACCGCATCCAGTCCCAGTTGCCGGGGCAGCCATGCGCTGATGTCACTGTCCATTTGTACTTCCGGCAGGCTCCAAAGCCCGCCCCAGAGACCGGTCGGCGGGCGCTTCTGCAGCAACAATTCAGCGGCTGAGTTGCGCAGCAGCAGCAGGTGTACGCTGCGATGCGGTTGCTGCGTTTTCGGCTTGCGGTTGGGCCAACGCAGCGGATCGCCAGCCTTCAAGCCACGACAGTCGGATGCCAGCGGGCAATCTGCACAGGCGGGCCTGCTACGCGTGCAGACCATCGAACCCAGATCCATGATCGCCTGGGTATAGTCACCCACGCGGGAGGTCGGCGTATGGCGGCTTGCCAGCGTCCAGAGACGCGCTGCGACCTTGCTGTGGCCGGGCCAGCCGTCCACGGCATGGTAGCGCGTCAATACGCGCTTCACATTGCCATCGAGAATGGTGGCCTGCTGGCCACAGGCGAGTGCCCGGATTGCACCGGCGGTGGAACGTCCAATGCCGGGGAGATTTTCCAGCGCTGCTTGATCACAAGGCATCTCTCCACCGTACTCGTTGACCACTGCCTGCGCCGCCTTGTGCAGATTGCGGGCGCGGGCGTAGTAACCCAGCCCCGTCCACAGATCGAGCACACTGTCTTCTGTCGCATCGGCGAGCGATGCCACGTCGGGAAAGCGCTGCATGAAGCGCTGGTAGTAGGGAATGACAGTGGCAACCTGCGTCTGTTGCAGCATAATTTCCGACACCCAGACACGGTAGGGTGTCGGGTTGTCCTGCCAGGGCAGCTGCTTGCGACCATGCCGGTCAAACCAAGCCAGCAGTCGGCTGCTGAAGCTGTCGGTGCCTATTTGAACAGTCCCTTCAACTTGTCCTGAAGCTGATCTTGCAGCTTTTCCTTGAGCGCATCTTCTTTTGCTTTCAATTTTTCCCGCGCCCGGGCTGCTTCGGCATCAGCCTTCGCTTTCAGCTTCGCCTTTTCAGCTTCCGCACGCGCTTTCAGTTCGGCTTCTTTGGCTGCTTTCTGCGCTTCGAGCTTCTGTTTTTCAGCATCGAGCTTTGCCTTCAGCTCGGCCTTTTTCTTGTCGAGTTCGGCCTTGGCGCGCGCTTTTGCCATTCGGTCGGCCTTGACCTTGATCGACAGATCGCTGAACGGGCCGGTAATGCGTATCGGCAGATAGTTTTGTGCTTTTTCACTGGCACCAGCGGCAGCGAGCAACAAGGTGTAATCGATGGTCTGCGCTGGCAGATCGACCTTGCCATTGCCCTTGGCGCGGAATATCGGCGCGAGAATCTGCAAATCATCACTGCTGATGACGCCATTGCGGATCTTGCCGCTGAGCTGCATCAGGGAGAACTTGGTGTCCTCGTTAATGTCTTCTGTCAGTGGTGGCTTGCCCGCGAATTTGCGCAGGACATTCTGCGCCTCGTGAATCTTGCGCGACAGCTTCGATCCCTTGATCGTGCCCTCGGTGAACTTGGCGGCAAACTTTCCACCCAACTGGAGGGTCAAGCCAGTGACGGTATTGCCCGATGTCTGTACGTTCGCAGTGAAATTCGCCGCACCCGAGATGTAGCGATCGCCAAACAGCGTTTCCAGAATACCTTCGGAGCGCACACCGGACAGGTCGGCCTTGGCCGCATATTTTGGCGTATCCTCGGTCACGTCGAGGCTGGCATCGATGACAGCCCGTCCTTGGTAGAGATCGGCCGACAGCGGCGCGATGGCGAGACGTCCACCGTTTGCCTTCAGCGTCACTGATGCATTCTCGAATAGCAGCTTGCTGGCGATCAGCTTCTTCACCGTCGCCGTGCCCTGAAGATCAAGCTGGCGCAGCATGTCGAGCGGCAACACGATCACATCGGAGGCGCCAGCCTCGGCCTTGCCAGCCTCAACATCGGCCTTGCTCGCCGTGGCCACCGGCGGCAGGTAGCGGTCGATATCGATTTGATCGAGCAGCAGTTTGAAACGCAGAGCCTGGCGGGTGAAGTTGGCAATAGTGAATTCACCCTGCAGCGTGGAGTCATCGAGAGAGGCCTCCAGTTCACGCAGCGAAAACTGCTGCGTGTCTCCCTGGAAACGGAAACCGAGCGCGGCTTTACCGAGCACATTGGCATCGCTGGTGGCCGGTGGTTCGATCCCCAGCTTGGTCATCAACGCCCGTGGACTGAATTCGTTGCTGCGCAACTCACCCGTGTAAACCGGCGCATCCAGCAACTTGCGGACATTGACCTTGCCATCAAGCGTCAGATCGAGCGCTTCGATGGTCAACGGATCAATGTCGAGCGTCTGCTTGTCGAGGTCAGCCTTGACCTCCAGCCTGCTCACTGCGCTGATGGCACCTCCCGGAACCGCCGGGCCACTCACGCTCTGTTCCAGCTTGAGGTCGCTGAAACGGTAACGTCCATTGTCGATGTCGGCCGTGAGGTCGCCGGAAAGATCCAGCTTGACGGTAAGATCATCCTGATACAGCGTGAGATCGGCCTCGACCGGCACCGGCTGGTTCAACGCCAAGATACCCGTGCGCAGATTGAAGGGGTCGATACGGATCGAGGTACCCGCCTGCTGGTCGGTGTAATGCAGTTTTGCATCGGTGACTTCGACGCCCGCGATGCGGATTTCAAGATCCGGCATGCCGCCAGCGGACGCCGGCTCTTGCACTGGCTTAGCCGGCTGCGACTCGGATGATTTCGCCAGATCGCTCCAATTGTCCTTGCCGCTGGCCAGTTTTTCCAGGTTGATGGTCACGCCCTTGAGCTGGATCTTTTTTGTTTCAACCCGTTTTTTCAACAATGGCTTGAGCGCAACATGCACCTGCACCTGATCCACCCCTGCGAACACAGGGCTGGAGAAACCGGGGGGGTTGCTCAACGTCGTGCGACCAAGATCGAGGCCAAGCCAGGGGAAGATCGACCATTCGATATCACCCGCAATGTCGAGATCCCGCCCGGTCAGCTTTTTTACCTGTTCGGCAATCTGCGGCTTGTAATCGTTGGGATCTATCGTCGCAACCAGGTAGGCAACCGAACCAGCGGCCACCACCAACAGCAGCAGAATGCCCAGTACGAACCATTTGAGGAGTTTCATTATCGTCGTCCCTGTCTATTGTTCTACGGAATCACGATTCCAGACGCCGCTCTTGCCGCCCGATTTGTGAACCAGCCGAATATCGTGCAACGTCATGCCCCGATCCACTGCCTTGCACATGTCGTAGATGGTGGTGAGACCCACTTGCACCGCTACCATCGCCTCCATTTCGACGCCAGTCTTGCCCCACACCTCGGTGCGCGCCACGCAATGCACGCGGTGGCTGGCATGGTCCAGGGCAAAGTCGATATCGACATGAGTCAGACCAATGGGATGACACAACGGCACCAGATCGCCGGTTTTCTTTGCCCCCATGATGCCCGCCACACGGGCAATACCCAGCACATCACCTTTCTTGTGGCCACCGCTGGCAATCATCTCCAGCGTGGTGGGCTGCATGCTGATCCAGCCTTCGGCCACGGCAACACGGTGCGTTTCCGCCTTGTCGCCGACATCGACCATATGCACATGGCCCTGTTCATTGAAATGGGTAAATTCACTCATGAGAATTGACTGTATCCTGTAACTCGCTCTATAACAGACCTATCCAAAACAACATCAGCCGCTGAAACGGAACCGCATGATTACCATACGATACTTCGCCAGCCTGCGCGAACAGCTCGGCAAGGCGCAGGAGCAGATCGATCCGGTCGACAACATGACCGCGCTGGATGCCTGGACCCGCGCCAATGCCGGCACCCGACCACCGGACAATATTCTGGTGGCCATCAACCAGTCTTACGCGCGCCTCGATTCCCCCATCGGCAGTGGTGACGAGGTGGCCTTCTTTCCCCCGGTCACCGGCGGATGAGCGTCCTCATCAAAAGCACGGCCTACGACCCCTGGCAGGTACTGGCCGATTTTCAGCAGCAGCGGTTTGGCGATTCGGCCGCCTATGGCGCGACTGCCGTGTTCACCGGCACGATGCGGGATTTCAACGAGGGGGATACGGTCAAGGCAATGACGCTGGAGCACTACCCCGGCATGACCGAATCACAGCTGGAACAACTCATCGACAGCGCCAAATCCCGCTGGGATGTGATCGACTGCCTGATCGTCCATCGCGTCGGCGCCATCAATCCCGCCGAAACCATCGTTGTTACCGCGGCCTGGTCTGCCCACCGCAGCGCCGCCTTCGACGCCTGCCGATTTTTGATCGAGGAACTGAAGCACAACGCGCCGTTCTGGAAAAAGGAAACGCTGGGTGATGACAGCGAGCGCTGGGTCAGCGAAAACACCCCCGGCTGACACCGCCCGATTACTGGATCAGCAAAAACAGCCCGCGGCCGTCGCGAATGATATTCATCAGCAAGGCTCGATCGTTCAACGCGATCGCATCCGCCATGTCGGAAGAATTGCCAACACGCTGCCGGTTCACAGAAACGATGATATCGCCCTCAGCCAGGCCCGCCCGATCCGCCGGGCTGCCGCGCTCGACTGCTGCAACGGCAATCGCCGGATCACCATCGATGGTCACATCCTGAAAATAGGCGCCAGCCAGCTTGTCGCTCAGGCGGTTGCCCTGCAGATTGCTCGACGGTGGTGCTTCGATCACCGCAGTCAATTGCATCGGCTTGCCATCGCGAACCAGTTTGAGCTTGATCTTGCTGTCGATCCGCAACAAGCCGATGTAGTTGCGCAACTCTGATGATCCACGGATTGGATCTCCATTGACGGCGACAATCACGTCACCCACCTCAATACCCGCCTTGTCCGCTGGTGACCCGTCATCGACCTGCGACACCACCGCCCCCTCCTGCCGAGTGATATTAAAGGCCCGCGCCAGCGCCGGGGTCAGGTCTTGAATGCCAACACCAAGCCGTCCTCGCCGGACTTCGCCGTACTCGATCAGTTGATCGGCGATGGACTTGGCCATGTTGGCGGGAATTGCAAAACCGATGCCGATGCTACTGCCGTTGGGACCAAGAATCGCGGTATTGATACCCACGACCTCACCTTTGAGATTCACCAGTGCGCCACCGGAATTTCCGGGATTGATCGACGCATCGGTCTGGATGAAATTTTCATACGATTCGATGCCCAGGCCGGTGCGCCCCAGCGCACTGACGATCCCCGATGTCACCGTCTGCTTCAGCCCAAAAGGGTTGCCGATGGCGACGACGAAATCACCCACGCGGAGCTTTGACGTGTCGGCAAAGGTAATGCCCTGCATACCCTTTGCCTTGATCTGCAATACCGCGATATCGGCCTCGGGATCGGCTCCGACGAGACGAGCCTTTTCACTGTGACCATTGCTCAAGGTAACCGTGATGTCGTCAGCATCTTCGACCACGTGCGCGTTGGTGATGATATAGCCTTTCGAGGCATCGTAGATCACGCCGGAACCCAGGCCCCGGTTCTTGTCTTGCCCTTTTGGCACGGTGCCAAAAAAATGCTCGAAAAATGGATCCATGCCATGCGCTGCGGCTGCCCGGCTTGTTGTCGCGATGTGGACGATCGCCGGTTTTGCCTTGTCCAGCATCGGCGCCAGGCTTGGCACCGGCTGACCATCGACATAAGCAGGTATCGTGGCGGAGGAAACGCCGCTGCACAGACCCAATATCAGGGCCACAGTGATTGCCAGGACTTTATGCATAGGTTTTTTCAAGCGTTTCTCGCGGGTTGAAGTGAGTGACGTCGCGCAACTGTTCCCACAGCGCTTCTTGCTCGATGCTGTCGGCAGTCGGCGCGACAATCTCCAGTTTCACCAGAAAATCGCCGGGGGGATTGCCGGGCATGCCACGCCCCTTCATGCGCATCTTTTTCCCCGACTTGACGCCTTTGGGGATCTTTAGCTGCACCTTGCCATCCATTGTTGGCACCGTGACCTTGCTGCCGAGCACCGCTTCCCAGGGGGCGATTGGCAGGGTCAGCTCGATGTCTTTGCCATCGAGGCGGAAGTGCTCATCACCGCGAATGTTCACCTTGATCAGCACATCGCCGTTGTCGCCGCCAGCAAACCCTGGCCCACCTTGCCGCGCAAGGCGGATTTTCTGACCATCCTTGACGCCCCGTGGAATCTTGACCTTGAGCGTCTTGCCCGAACCGACGCGCACATTGGCCTCATCGCCAAAATACGCCTGTCGCAGACTGATGGTGACGGACACCTGCTGATCCTGCCCCTTGCGCGGTGCGTGGCGACCTCCGAATCCACCACCACGCCCGGCACCAGCAAAGCCACCCTCGGAGAAGACCGACTCGAAGAAATCGGCGAAGCTACCACCACCCATACCGCCGTCCCAGCCGGAACCACCGAAGCCAGTGTTGTCGTTCCAGTTGGCGCCCATCTGGTCGTAGGCCGCGCGTTTTTCCTTATCCTTCAAGACGTCATAGGCCTCACCAAGCTGCTTGAATTTCGCTTCGGCATTCGGCTCTTTGCTGACGTCGGGATGGTATTTGCGCGCCAGACGGCGGTAGGCTTTCTTGATCTCGTCGAGTGTGGCGCTGCGGCTCACGCCCAGCACTTCATAATAGTCTACGTAGTCCATCCAACCTCTCGATACATTACTTCGGCAGAACAATGGGGGCGGGCGCGGAGGTTTTCAATCGACTACCACATCAGGTCGTCGGGGATTTCATACCCTGCATAGTCGTCCGTGTCATCTTCTGCAGTGTCTGCCTGACCTCGATGGACCACCAGCTCGGGCACGCGTTGCTCAATCTTGTCGGCAACATCAAGCGGGACGAGTTCGAAGCGTTCATCCAGCAGCACAATCGCCAGTAGCCCGTTCACCAGCTGGCGATGCTGGTCCGGCAACATGCGCAGCGTCTGGATACGGCCAGCAACGCTGAAACGATAGGGGATATCACCCTCGGCCCGGTCGAGCCTGTGGGTCTCGATCAACTGACGCGCCTGTGCAGCCAGCGCTTTGCGCTCCGCCGCCTCCTTGCGCTGGCGATTCAGTTCACGGTCACGTGCGAGCTTCTCGGCTTCGGCTTTCGCCGCCAGCTGCTTTGCCTCGTCGACCTGTTCGATCTTGTTGTGGCGCCGCATCCGCTCC
>CAZQXF010000121.1:0-7704 GCA_964596975.1 uncultured Thiotrichales bacterium
CAACACAGTCAATGCTGAACCGTAGGTATCGGAGCGAAATTGTGCCTCGAGTTTTAACTTCGCAAATTCGGCGTTGAGGGTGTTCAGCTTGTTGCCTTCTGACGACCCTTGAGCGCCGCCCACCAGTTTACTGTTTTCACGTTGTATCTGAGCACGTAAGGCGCGAACCTTGGCGCGAGCGGCAACGACTTCCGGGGCGCTGTCACTGAGGTACGAAGTCAGCGAATTCAGTTTTGTTCTCGCCCCAGCAAGCTCACTCTCCAAGGTTGATATGAGCGATGTTACCGATTGACTCTTCAGTTCTGGCGAGAGAACGCCATTTGTATTCTGGAATCTAAGGACAGCTTCTTTAGCGTCTTCAAGTTGTCGGCGCGTCTCAGTCAGCTGTAATGCTGCGAAATCCACCTGCTCACGCGCCAACCGGTAGCCAACATTATTGATGAACGACTCACTCTGGTGGACGATGTATTCGACGATGTCTCTTGCCATCTTAGGCGAATAGGCCTCAGCCGATACGGATATCACGGCGGACGCATCATCGAATGAAACGGCGATATGTTCGTCCATGTAACGGTAGTACTCCTCACGGGGTGCAGCACGCATCAGCCGCGACAACGGATCTCGTGACGTGTTGCTGTAGTGCTCGCGCAAATGCAACTTCTGGTCGAGTAATTCATAGATATCAACGGATTTGATGTACTCTTTCAGCATCAGCGCATCACTGCCAGCAATCGCTCCACCGCTACCAAGTAACGACGCGATCGAAAACCCGGTGGTTCCTTCCCCTCCACTTCGCTGGACCACGAACTTTGCTTCACTCACAAAGCGATCTGATGCTGTGATAAACCAATAGCCCGCAGCCACCGTCCAACTCAGCAGCAATACCATAACACCCAGATATCTACCTATGGCCATTACTAGTGATGCTCCTGATTTACCCATTCTGGTAACGTGCTATCGCTTCTTCAAGATCATCGAACCAAGTTACCTTTCCCTGTTCCAGAAAAACTGCGACATCGCAGTGCTGACGCAGCGTCTGCATATCATGCGAGACCATAATCAATGTCGCACGATCCTTTAGTTCTTCGAATGCCCGTTTCGCCTTGCGACGAAAGCTCTGATCACCAACAGCAGTAACCTCATCAACGAGGTACACGTCAAAGTCAAACGCTAATGACAGTGCAAATGCCAGACGAGACCGCATGCCCGAAGAGTAGCTTTTCACCGGCTCATAGAAATAGTCGCCCAGCTCAGAAAACTTATGAACAAAGTTCAATCGCTCTTCTAACTCGTCATCCGCGCCATAAGCGCGGCATACGAACTTCACGTTATCTTTCCCACTCAGAGAACCTTGGAACCCACCAGTCAGTGCGAGGGGCCATGAAAGCACTTGGTCGGTTTCAATTTCTCCTCTGTCAGGGAAGTCCGTTCCGCCGAGCAGGCGCATCAAGGTTGACTTCCCTGCACCATTCTTTCCAAGTAAGGCCACATTTTTTCCGACTGGAAACTCCATGGAAAGATCGCGAAAGACATATCTACGCCCCTCGCGCATCCGGTAGCTTTTGGTGATGTTATCTAGGCGAATCATGTTGCAATCAATCGATCAGATGTTTGTCGGTAGGTCGCCATGCCAAGCGCCAGGAAAACCACTGCAAGCACCAATACATAGCTGACGCAAACTTCACCACTCGACTGATATGCCGAAAATACATCATTCCGTACAGACTCAATCACATGAAGAACTGGGTTCCAGACCAGATAGACATGATATTCCTGAGGAACGGACGCCAAGGGCCAGAATATTCCTGAGACGAAATACAGAGGACGCATCACCATCGGAATTATCTTCCCCAACTCTGGGAAAAGCGTTGCGATGATGCACAAACTAATTGCAAGCCCCATAGAAAAAAGAATGAGTGCAGAAAAGGCCATGATTATGTTCAACGGATCGATAATTTTAAAGTCGACGCCAATCCATTTCGCCACCACAACAATTATTGAAAATACAAGCAACTGGACCAGAGCTTCCAGTATCACGCGCGCAACTATCGTATCCATCGGCTTCACCTGGCGATAGTTGAACAGCGCTGCATTTGAAGTCACCGCAACCATGCCCCGGTTGACGATGTTAGAGAAAAGCAGCCAAGGCATAATTCCAGTTACAAGAAACATGGGATAGTTCACCCCTGGCATCGTTCTATCCATGATGACGCCAAAAATCACGACAAACACAGCCACATGAGACAGCGGCTCCAGAAGTGCCCAAAAATAACCCAGGCGGTAGCTGCCGAATCTCGTCTTCAGCTCCCGCATCAGCAGAGCAAAGATCACGCTTCGCTGAATTTCCCACGAAGAGCGCTTCCTGCGTGCCATCAGTCGAAGATCTCCAGCAACCCGACTACAGCGTTCTCATCGTCGCGAGTACCGGTAACAACAAGAACCCTTACCTTCTGCTGTCGCATTAGCTCCTCGGCCTCGACCAATAGCGCATTCGCATCAACACAGATGGGTTTCGTTGACGCAAAATCAGCGACGGATTTTCCCAAGAGGTTATTCTCCCGAAGCATTGCCCGACGTAGGTCGCCATCAGTCACAATACCAACGAGGTGGCCTTCCTCCATCAACAATGCCAAACCCATGCGTCCCGAGGTCATCGTAAACAGACATTCATGAACCGTGGCACTCGGCTTCACAATCGGCAGCTGGGTGGTCATCGCATCGCGCACCCGTGTCAACAGGCGGCGGCCTAGGCTGCCCCCAGGGTGGTATCGAGCAAAGTCCATGGGCTTGAAATTACGCGCTTCGATCAGTGCGACAGCCAATGCATCCCCCATCCCCATTGTTGCCATGGTCGATGTGGTCGGCGCCAGATTATTAGGACAAACCTCTCGTTCGACCGCGATGTCCAGTACCACATCCGAGTGTTCGGCTAGCGTCGATTCATGGTTGCCGAGCATGGAGATAATCGGGTTGCCAAAACGCTTCAGTGAAGGCAGCAACTGCGTTACTTCTGCGGTCTCGCCACTGTAGGAGATAAGGACAACGACGTCGTCTGGAGTAATCATTCCAAGATCGCCATGAAACGCTTCGGCGGGGTGCAGGAAGAAGGAAGGTGTCCCAGTCGATGCCAGGGTGGCGGCAATTTTCTTGCCGACCAGCCCGGATTTACCCATGCCGCAGATAATCACACGCCCCGAGCAGCCCAAAATCAAATTCACCGCCGCATCGAATTCGCTGCCAAGTCGTTCCGACATAGACATCAGTGCTTGCGACTGGGCCCTTAGAGATTCGACTGCAATACCGTGAAATGCAGTAACTTCTATTCCAGCAGCCACGGGTTCGGCGCCCTGTAGTGGTCCATTCATGCGAATACATCCTTGTATCAGTGATCTAGCCCGATCCCCCTGGGTTAGCGAGATATCCGGGCTGGGTTCCCCGTATCGGGGATGACGGCGTCCGGCGTGACAGCCGACTCCGCCGACTCACTCGCCGCGAGTCAGGGAGCGCTACTTTATGGCGACAAGTATCGTCCTCCGCATGGCATGGCTCACAGTTTGGCCATCGCCTCGGCACTTTCCGCCGAGGATCCCGACCAAATAGACAGTTTCCCTTGCAAGTGGCCTAACGCATGTCCTGGCTCCATACCTCGCCTACGTCAAGAATGATAAGCACGGCCGCTATCGGCTGCTTGCTTGCCGCCCTCGCCTCTACGTCAACTGGGGCCGATGAAGCAGATGATTCGATGTATGTCGTGTTCCAAACGCTGACCCTGCATTTCGACAACTTCTCCGAGCGCAATGGCGTCAACACCACACTCGGCCTCGAGAGATCACCAATCAACCAATGGGGATGGCAAGCCGGAATCTTTCGCGATAGTTTTGGCCGAATATCTGGCTACGCTGGCCTCAATCGCAGCCTTTATGAAACGCGGATCCGAAACCGCCCGTTACGTATACTGCTTACAGCCAATGTGGTACACAAGCAGTTTCACAAGAACAAGAACCGCGAAACAAAAGTCATTCCACTCCCAACGCTGGAACTGTCTGCAACGAAAGCATTGTTCATTAATATGGGGGTTGTTCCGGAAACACCTGATGGTCGCAACCACACCAATGGGCTTCTTTTTGTACAGATGAAACTAAAACTCTAGCAAGCCATAGCTTCTCCTGCTGGTCAATCGGGATACGTCAACTGTGAAACCCATCAGATATCGACAAATTATTATCTGAGAACACCATGCGCATAGGGATCAGACGGCTACAAAAGCGAAACCTTGCAGCGACGAGCCAGGGATACTTGACCCTTATTTTCAATCACTTAGGCGGATTAAACGACGGTAAAACCCAGCTTCTTTTCGCAACAACACCTCAAAAACCGGACTAAATTCCCGACAAATAACACCTCGACCAAACCTGCAAACAAAATAATCTGTAGAAATCAATCGACGAGCGGCACCTCTACGTACCCTCGTGCATCAGCACACGCTTCTTCCGTTTGCGGAAAAGCGTTAGTCTCCTCCCACTGAGACGAAAGGACTCATTCGGAAACCCACAGGATAGTTTGTCCCGGGATCTAACAAAGACTAACCAAACACTTACAGGTCTGTATATGTCACAACATTCAACCACGAAACGGATATTCACTCATTCAGCATTGCTGGCCGCAATCGTTCTGGCGACCGGCTGCTCATCCAGCGGCAACAAGGAAACCGACTCCAACATCTACCAACAAGCGGTCGATGGTTACATTGTTGGCGCTCAGGTCACCTGCGATGGTGCTGCAAGTGGCAGTACCACTGGTGCAGCGGGACGCTACAGCTGTCCTGCTGGAACAAAGCTTGCCAGCATATCGGGCGGGCAGGATGTAGGTTTCGATGCAGCCGCCACATCAGGCGGAACAGCATTTATCGGCGCGCTTTCGGGGCCGACTGATGCTGCATATATCACGCCTGTATCTACACTGGTTGTTGAGCTTGCAAAAAATGAGAATGGCGAATACGACCACACCAAACTTGATGCAGCCAAGGAAACACTCAAGAAGGCGCTCGGCCTAGCAACACTCGACTTGGACGCTGACCCTGCCACCGATGTTGGGATAGCTCGTTTGAATGCCCAGGTTCATCAGATCGTGTCAGGTTTTGCAACAACCAGCAGCGAGTACAAAACTGCAATGGCATCATTTGCAGAACTGGCCCGGGAAAAAGCCGCCGCGGGCGAAACAGTTCCCGTAGCCCAAGGTCTTGGCCCGACGCTGAGGGCATTGAACGAAAAACTGGGACGCACATTCACCCCTTCTGATCTCAACGATGTCATCCGCACCATCGAGAACACCAACAACGGCATCCAGAATGCAACGGATCCGTCGAGCATCTCAGACCAGTCGGCAACAGCGACCAACGCACGCAAAGATTTTGTCATCGCCATCGACAAATACAAGGGTCCAGTTATTTTTACCGATGCGACTGGAACAAACTTTACCTATACGACAATTCAGTACGAAACCGACACCAAGACCAATAACAAGTACACGGCACAACTCAACCGTGGCATCAAGCGGATCGCCTATGACCCAAGCGCTATTCGTGTTGGGAAAACTGTTACAGATGTGCCTGTTTCCGTTGGCATCGCGATCGAAGGCGCTGATGATGGTGACAACCGCGTTCTCAGCGTTATCGGCACGGGCCTGAAGCTTTCCGCAACCAAAGATGACCCAACCAGTATCAAGTTTGAGGTCCCTGCCGGGTCGGAATGGAGCTTCCATGGCGTGACAGCGGCAGGCGCCCAAGTTGACGTCACCAAGCTGAAGAACGACACCCGCGTATTCGATGCCAACAACAACGGCATTAACATCAACTTCGATAAGATTTCGGAAGCGATCAAAAATCGCGGTTACCCAGACCTGACGCTTGCTGAAGGGAACTTCAAGGTCACCCTGATCATCAATGGCATCCGCGTGAACCGCATCAGTGGTGACGAGCCCAACCGGAATATTTTTCCGGCTTTCATCTACGATGTCGAAGTCGATGATAACCATGAGCTCTCAGGTCCCGGGTTCCAGGGATTTGTAACAGTGCTTCCTAGCAACAACCCGGGCGACAACTCGGACGACATTTCCTAAAACACGGACCCATCACGAAGGGCATCATCTCCGGATCTGATCCGGAGATGATGATAGATCCGATATACAACCAACATAACTACTCAGCACAGGCCCGTAATTGCTCAGATCGCCCCGTTTTGCGTTAAATCAAGGCGGAAGCGTGGAGTTTACAAGTGTAAATGAGCACTTCCAAAGCTTCCGCATCCTGCTCTCGCCCCTCACCTACATCCATGTAGGCGACGCAGAGCTGGCGCACACAGGGGGTAAGCTGAGCAGTTACCAACCAACTTGATCAATCGTTGACGTAGAATACACGCCACATCTTTTTTTCATCCTGCTCAATAACAACAAAAATAAGGCATGGATAGTCACCTCACCAAAGCCATTGTGCTGCTGGCGATCCCATTTTCCGGATCGCTCCATTCAATGCCACTGGATAATTTTCTCTCTGCCCACCGCGGAGAACAACAGCCTGACAGGCTTGAAGTTGAAATCAGCCGGGACTTTACCACCGATAAAGTTGACTACGCCCCCAATACCACGGACGGCGGGCACCTTTCACCGGAAAGCAAGTTACGATACCTTGGGCAACATCTGGGAATAAAGTTACATATCTCTCCACGGCTAAGCTTCGATGGAGGCATTTGGAAACGGCAGGTTACATCACTCCGCGACAGCTATGGCCTTGGCTCATTCCACGGTGCGATCCAATACAATTTCAACCGAAAAATGGCAGAAACCTCTTTTGCAATCCGTCTGGGCGCATGGCGGAATTCTGCAGATGCATTCGACAAAAACTCCTACACAAGACAAGGCGAGTACCTTTTCACCTCCGCTTCAGTAGGCAACCCCAACGACCTGCAAACTCAGATCAATCTCATTGGTAGCAGAAAATTCAGCTCGCAACTTCTGGGTTCGCTGTTTACCGGCGTTGGTTTCAGCAGAATTGACTTTGATTCGCTATCCGCGACATTTCGATCCGACAAAGGCTGCGATTACCGTTTCGACTACCAACAAGGCTCCGCAGAAATCAATCAACTGGGGCGCTGCGGGTCAACCACACGTTTTCGCATGGTGCTTCCCAACCAGGAGGTGATCAAGGACGAACTGGGTATCTCCCCCGAAGAAGAACTTGGCTACACCTCGCGCTACTGGCAGTTGGGCGGGTCTGTTCAGTGGCGGCGTGCCGAGTGGCAAAAGCGACTGGGCTATCTCTACCAGAAATTCGACCGCGGAGCTCTCGACGATCTTATTCGGCAACAAGGCGATCAGGTGTCCACCACCAGCCACAATTTACAGGGCGAGGTCAGATTCCATTTTTCGCGACATCTCGGGTTCTTTTTTCGCAGCGAATACATGAGCAATCGTCTGCTCGATATGGTCCCTTTCACCTACAACGCCTATACCGCCAGCAAGTTTGGCAAATCCGGGCTGCTGTTCAACAGCGGCATGCTGGTGCGATTCTAGCAACGCAGGTTGCAGTTGCTCAGGACAGTTTAAGCAGCAAATCGATTGTGACCCGCGACGCCCGACTCGAGACCGCGACACGCTTGTTGGGCACGCTGCGCTTTGCCCATATATGGTCTCCTCCCATTTTGCAAGGCA
>CAZQXF010000122.1:0-7682 GCA_964596975.1 uncultured Thiotrichales bacterium
CAGCATCTGCAGGTCAAACGACATTTTGGTGGTCCTTGACGAGGCACTCACCGGCATGGGACGAGTTGGTCACTACACTGCTGCGAACTTCTACGGCATCGATCACGACCTTTTACTTGTTTCGAAAGGACTTGGCTGCGGATTCATCCCGATCGCGGCCACTCTTGTCACCGCCCTCGTCTCTTCAGTTTTGGGGAAGTCGTTGCCAGCACTTCGGCATGGCCACACCTCGTCGGGCAACCCAATCGCAGCAAGTGTCGCCTCGACGGTGATTGACGAACTAGAGGCCTGTGACGCGACTACAAACGCACGTCATATGGAGGTCGTCTTCTCGGACAAAATGGCCACAGGCATAGCGAACCTTGCGGGGAAATACGACATACGGGCAACGGGCCTGTGCCTTGCCGTTGAGACCGACGATTCGGCATACGCTCAAAGGGTGCAGCAAGCCGCGTTGGGCCTTGGACTGCGCATCAGGGCAATCGACCGCAACGTAATTGTTTGTCCTCCCCTCGTGATAACGGAGCGTGAGGTTACCGAAATGGCCACCATATTGTCCCGCGCTTTGGCTATCGCCGAGAGAAGTCGAAAGTCTGGGGGTAACAGATGACGCAGATTCCAGGGGCTGTCTATCGTCCCAGACTCGCAATTCTCACAGCCCTTCCTAAAGAGTTTGCGGCGGTTAAGGCACTGCTCGACGACCCAATCTTGCACACCGAGACCGACCACCGGGGAACACGGCACTATGCGTTCGGCACCATGCAGGGACGTCTGGGACGCCGACACGCGATCGCCCTCACCATGGTCGGCGTAGGCAATAACATCTCAGCGGTATCGACCACACAGCTTCTCAACGATCTTCCCAGCGTCCACACAGTGATCCTTTCAGGAATTGCAGGTGGAGTGCCCAACGCTGTGAAAGCCGAGGACCATGTCCGACTCGGCGACATTGTAGTCTCCAATGATCGCGGTATAATTCAGTTCGACTTTGTGAAGGAGGAAGCTAGCAAAATAGAGCCACGACACCCACCACGCCCTGCCAGTTCGAACCTATTCCGCGCGGCTCGAATGATGGAAGCTGATGCTCACTCCGGTGCTCGCCCTTGGGATGAACATATCGAGCAAGTGTTGACATTGCTTAGATGGAAGCGTCCGCCAGATTCCACCGATCTTCTTGCAGCGTCCGACGACCCCTCGGTGATCCTGAAGCATCCGAAGGATATATTGCGTATCAAAAGGTGCCCACGCGTCTTTATCGGTTCGATTGCATCGTCCAACACGCTCCTGAAATCGCCAAAACGACGCGACCTGCTGCGCGACTCATTTGGCGTCAAAGCAGTGGAAATGGAAGCTTCCGGGACCGCTGATGCCGCTTGGATGTCGCAGGCTCAGCACTTCGTAGTTCGCGGTATTTGCGACTATTGCGATAGCCGAAAGGGCGACGATTGGCAAAACTATGCGGCGGCGGTAGCGGCAGGATATGTCGCGGCCCTTCTGATGTCGATCGACCCCATTGAGTGGATATCAGAACCGCCGACGAAACTCAATATCGTACAGCCTGATGCAGCACGTTCCCGTGCCGGTAGCTCTGATGCATCGGGAATAAACAACGACGTACTTAGAAGAATAGATGAAACGCATAATCGATTGATGTGCATGCAGGCTGAGAGCGGGTGCGATGCGTCCCTACTGCTGCCAACCATTAGCTGGATAGCCTCAATCGACAGAAAGCTTCACCAAAACCGATTACTGGTAAGGGAGGTGCAGGCGTTAGAGGCGATTCATGATGAGGTTCTCCGGAAATACGCCCTCGGCATCTACCCACGTAGCGGGTTGTCGCCGGTTGAACGGCTCTCGTTGAGTCTCCTAGAGCGTTACGCGAACAGCGCGACATTACGCGGGAACTGGGAAGTGCGCTGCGCAATTGGAAATTCTCTGACCCTAGCGATTACTGCCGGAAGCGAAGGCAGCAAGACGGACCTAATTTCCAAGATGATGCATATGGCGTCCGAAAAGGGGAACTGGGACGTTGCGCAAATGTTGTTCGACGCAATGCACCATGCGGGCCGCCTAAGCAAGAATGGTCGTGATTTTTTCATGACCGCAGCGACAGAGCATGAACACCAACAAGTACGATGGAACGTTGCTGCTGGGCTCAAGTCAATTCAGGTTTCGTCCAACGATTTACGCCGAACTGTCGCAAAGCTGCTCAGCGACTCGTCACCCTGGGTAATCAAAGAACTGATCGACGTTGGGCTAAGAAGCCCGGCAGTTATGGCTGAACTCGAAGCCCCCAAGAATTTCGCGATGCTCCTAGAATTACTTGACCAGGACGACCAACTCGCAGAGCACACGATTTTGTCACTCCAATCTACCGGCGCGTGCGGATCTTTGTCACGCCTCGTGGACATAGAGCGAAGCTCGACGGAGAATGACCCAACAGTGGTTGATGACCGACAGAGATTGAAAGTGGACTTTCGCCGTGTCGAAGAATTCAAGAGTAGGCTCAAGGGGCAACATGGAAAGCTGTACAAAGCAGCTGAGCAAGTCGTTTTTTTGCGATTATCCAATCCAGATGTCGAGCATCAGGAACAGGCGATTCTGGGCTACCTTCACTCGACTCACGATGCACTGGCATGGGCTAGTGTCCGGGCCTTGTTCAGCGGAAAGCTAGACAAAAGCCAAGATGACTTCCTTACCTTGGCCCTATCCAAAATGTTAACGAGCCCTTCCGAGTGGATTCGCCGGGAATGCGTCGAGGAGACCCTGCGCCTTGAGGACGGCCGTCGGAAATACCTGGCGCTGCGGCAGATCGAGGCACACAGGAACGAGTTGGCGAGAGTCGATGAAATAAGACCTTACCTTATTGAAATTGGTATGAGGTTTGAGGGGTAGAAATGGAAGATATCCTTATTCTTGGGAGCGTCGGCCACGAGAAGGTACACAGTTTCGGAACTACATCGGAAGTAGTTTTCGGTGGTACAGCTTACTATGCCACCGAAGCCGTATTGCGGGCTGGCGGGATGCGGCCACTATTGGTCTCCGCTCTCGGCAATGACATTTCTTTGACTGAACTAGCCAACCAATTCAGCGGACCGATCAATACTGGTGGCATACAGGAAAATCGGTTTTTGCCTTCGTTCTACTGGGAGGCCCGGTACGACACCAGCTTTGAGGAAAATACAACCATAACATTGGAGAACCGGGTCATTAATGAGTTTGTACCCGATTGGGCCGCTCTCGCGAAACGATTTTCGAGCATCCGCTTCTGTTATCTGGCAGCTTTCGACCCGCAAATACAGCTTGCGTGTTCCCGGCACTTCGCCAAGTCGTTCGTTGTGTCCGAGACGCTCCAATACTGGATAGAGCGTGACCGCCAAGGTGTATTAGACCTTGCGAAGAATTCTAATGGCTTCGTTGTTACAGAGCGGGAGTTCCGCGCGCTCTGGGATTTTTCGGTCCCATTATTCACACCGCACCAGCGGGTGGCGGAAATCATTGAGGATTTCGGCCTCGAATTCCTGATTGTTACTTTTGCTGACCGTGGCAGCCAGGTATTTGATACAGAGGGTTCTTTTGTGGTTCCGGCCTTAATCTCCGAAACCTTAGACGCGACCGGTGCGGGCAATGCTTTCTCAGGTGGCATTGTTGGTCATCTCGCCCGTTGCGGGGAATACAATCGGGAACAACTACAGTACGCCGTCGCACTCGGTACCGGACTTGCTAGTCTGCAAGTGCGGGACTTCAGCAATCGTGTGCTGCGGACGGCGAGTTCCACGGAGACCGAGGCTCTGCAACAGAAAGCCCGAGATAGCATCCATTGGTATAGTTCCGAGGTTTGAAAAAATGATTCTGAAGTTCGACGGCGTCGATGGATGTGGCAAAACGACCCTCTGCAGAGCAGTTGCCGAAACGCTATCGCGCAGGGGCTACCGCGTGGTTATTGTGAACGAATTCGCATCGCCGATACTCTACACTGACGGGTCTGCTGAGCCTTTCCCAGTCAACACAATGCGTATCCGGGAAGCAGTGCTCGACCCCGAATTTGATTGTGATGATGTGGAGCGACAGCTGCTGCTACACTTTCTAAGCAGACGGAAGAACCGCGTAGAGCTACCCCATCTGAATGCCGTCTTTGACTTTGTGATCGTGGATCGGTCAACTCTAAGCAACTATGCTTATGGGGCGGCCTTGGGTCCCGACTTTATGGTTCTTTCCGACCTCGCCGTTGGCGGCATGGAAACGGCGGATCAAATTTTCTGGATTGATACTCCTATCGCGCTTTGCGCCGAACGTATGTCGTCTCGCGTAAGCGATGCGGTGGAGAGAAAAGGGAGCGCTTACTTCGAACAAGTCCACGCGCTTTTCGAAAGGTATGCCGCCGAGCATGAAGCAATCCTCACACTCGACGGCCGGTCAGAGATTCCCGAGTTGGCGGAACAGGTCCTCAAAATCGTCGAAGGAATCCACAGCAATGACTGACTACCTCAAGAAAGTGCACGGTGTTCTGTCGGATATTGCCACCGGAAGCGTGCCGTTAGTGAGAACTTATTCGGACCGGAGAGTTTCGGAAATACTAAGCATCAACTCTGCATTACGGATCATCCAAGAAATCCTCAACGACGAACAGGCGCTATCAGAAACTGCAGCACACTCATACACACACACCAACGGATTCGACAAGTTTACGCTTCTCTCGAGCCGAGAACCGGAGTTCAAATTACGCCTGCACGCTTGGTGGCCAAATAGCAACTACGACAAGAGCGGCGAATTTATCCATAATCATCGGTGGTGCTTCCGTTCGACAACGCTGTGCGGCAGCGTGCACGTCGAGACGTTTACACAAAGAAACGGCGGCAAACCGATGTACCACCACGAGTATCGCCCGCGAGATGCCGCGAAGGAGACTTACGGCCTCACAGTCGTCGGGCGCTCAAGTCTGGTATCGGATATGATGTTAACGCTGGTGCCTGGCAGCACTTACACGATGGGCCCAGACCTCCTGCATCGCGTGATTCAGGCCAGCGATACTGCGACGGTCACTCTATTTGTGCGGTGGGCAACTATTCAGCCGACAGCGTCGGTCTTCGCCGAGAGCCCTATCCTTGATGAAGGGATTCTGTCAGTTCCATCGTTCACAATTGACGAACTGCGATCCAAGCTACAGGGTGTTGTGGCAGTGCTAGGCCGGAGAAAATTAGATGGCTGCTAACAACTCACAATACTTCGATATGGTGCAAGAAAACATCCACGACAGCAAAAAGAAATTGCAGGGAACGGCCGGATTCGATTTTCCTGCAGTGCTTCAGACGTATCCTGAAAGTGGATGGTTGTGCCGGATATAACACTGGCATCACGGAAAATTACACCCCTGTGCCTGCTCCCGCATAACGGCATAATCGCTCAACATTTTCACAATCGCCGACCCTTCCGGAAGCGCCTGCACTTCCTCGGCCGCCCTTGTCTGGAACTCGGCATCATACTCCACCACCGGCGGGCACACACCAACCACCCGCTCAGAACTCACCGTCGCGCAGGCGCTCAGCAAGCTCGTTACGATTACGAGGGCGGCGAGACGCGGCTTCGAGCATTCGGCGCTGGATTTCATTGGCTTTCTCCTGATTTTCGAGCCGTTCCGCCAGCCGTCCGGCACGCTCGCCGGAGCGGCGCAGGGACAGGAGGAACAGGGTTATTGTGAGGGCGATGGCGGCCCATTTTCCGACAGCCAGCGCGAGCCGGCTGCCAGTGAACCATGTGACCAGCGCGCCCATCAGCGCCGCCCCTTTCGCCAGTCATCCCAACGGGCGTAGATGGTGGTTCCGATGCCGATCAGGGCCACGGCGATGAATAGCCAGCGCATTGTGTCGAGATAGGGGATCAGCGGCTGGAGGGCGGATTGGGTGTCGGTGACGGCTTGTTGCACCACCTCGACACCGGCCGCGCCGATGGTGGCGACACCGGCTGCGCCGCCGCCTTTCATGGTGCGGGTTTCTGTCAGGGTTTCACGTAGGCGCGGTGGTTCGGGGGCGAACCGTGAGGCGCGCGTCCGGAACGGGTCACCCCATTGGCGGGCACGGCCAATATCGATGTGCATGAAGTTCTGGCGCGGATAGAAGCCGAAACCGGTAAAGCCGGTTTCACGCGCCGCCGCTTCAAAACTCTCCGGATCATGGTTGGCCATGGCGATATCGAAGGCCGCGCCTTGCAGGTGCATGGAATATCTGGCCCCGCCGACCTGCCGGTTATAGGCGGGGCTGCGATAGGCGGAATGCACGATTAGCGGCACGCCGAGGTGGTCGCGCAGGGCCTGCAGCTTGTCGAGGGCTGGTTCGTTGATGCGGATCGTGCCGTCGCCCCGGCAGGCGATTTCCTCGGGGCTGAAGTTAGGCCAGCGCCAGAGTTTTTCCGGCACATCGCGCCAGTCGGCATAGTAATGATTGGTCATGATTTCCTCCAGAAATGAAAAAACCCGCCGGTTGGCGGGCATGTGGGTGGTTGGTGGCGGGTGTCAGCCGAACAGTTTCAGCTTCACGGCAATGCCGGCGATCAGGGCGAGCAACAGCCCAGTGGTGATCAGCCGCACGATGGTTTGCCAGGCGGTGCGGCGCGCCTTACGCAGGCTATCGAGCAACGTGCGCAGATCATGGATGTCGATAGCGGCTTCAGGACCGTCGAGGCCAACGTCCGCCAGAGCACGGCGTGCGCCTTGTTCGGCGGCGCGGGCCAACATGGCTTCGAATTCATCCTCGGGCATGCGCACAAAGCCCGCTTCAATTTTGGGCGGGGTCATATTTTCTCCTGTTTATTCGGGGTGGATCAGACTTCGCGCCACTTCGGGAAAACCATCTGGTAGACCCAGTTGTTGGTCGAGGTCATGGTGCTGACGGGGTTGCCGGTCCAGCTGGCAGGCAAGCCACCGGTGATCGCGGCATTGCTGGCGTTCTCGTAAAGGAAAACCTGCGGGGCAACGACGCGGGGATAGGCGCTGGTGCCGCTGCTGTGCGGGTAGTATCGGGTCAGGCCGGGCGTCATCCAGCGGCCATAGCGGGCGTAGGCACCGGCTCCGCTTACCCCCATTGTAGTAACATACCAGCCTTTGGTGAGGGTCTGCGGTGTGGCCAGATCGAAGATCTTGTGCCCCGCCACGTCCGCCGGCAATGTCCCGAAATCCGCCACCCGCGCGCCAATATCCCAGTTGTCGCCATTGGGCACGCCGAGCCTGTAGATGCCACAGCGGAGCAGCGCCCCTGCGGTGGTCGAGGCGGTATGCTGGGCCACAAACGCACCGAGCAGCTGGATCGGACGATCGACGAAAAACGCCATGAAATACATCCGGTTTTGCGACAGGGCCTGTTGCGAGCCGGTGCTGTAACTCAACGTGAACGGATCGACCGGCCCCCACCAATCCGAGCCACCGCCCTTGGTTAGACCGCCGATGTTGCGGCGCTCGGGATCCATGCCGTTCGGAAATCTGGCCGCACCGGTATTGCCGTCCGCCCGCAATGCCTCAAAAAACGTGCTGCCGTCGGCACTAACCTTGAGAACCAAATCATCACTGCCCGCCGTGCCCAATTCGGCACGCCCCGACCAGTTGGTCTGGAACAGCAGGCTGGCGGTGTCACCGGATGCGGCCTTGTTGATCTTGAGCTGGTGGCCGTTGCCGGCGTGATTGAGCAGGGTTG
>CAZQXF010000123.1:0-7677 GCA_964596975.1 uncultured Thiotrichales bacterium
AACGGTCATCAAACCTACGCTGTCAGCCCAACCTTGCACTTGCACAGTATCGCCTCAAGGGCAAGCACTATCGTGGTATTCCACCGAGGGGACATACAATGACGGCACTATCAAACATCATGGTTCGGTCCGTCGTCACCGTACACATGGACGACGAACTCAGCCTGCTGGAAACACTGTTTGAAAATCGGAGGTTCAAGCACCTCCCAGTAGTCGATGAGGAAAACAGGCTGGTCGGCATCATCTCCGACCGCGATCTGCGTGATGAGCTATCACCTTCTCTCAATACACCCGGCGAAACAGCACGCGATGAAGCGTTGTTGCGTCGGCGCGCTCATCAGATCATGACGCGAAACCCGATCAGCGCCACGCCAGAAGATGATGTGGCCTATGCCGCCAGACTGATGCTGTTCAACGGTGTTTCAGCCATTCCCGTGAATGACGAGAACGGGCACCTGCTCGGCATCGTGACCTGGGAAGATCTGCTATGCCACTACACCCGCAGTTGAAACGCTACTAACCCGGTTTCTCACCCGGTCTAGAGTACATCGAGATTGGCATAGGCCAGCACCAGCCACTTGTTGCCGGCATCACGAAAGCGAACCTCTACCCGCGCCGAACTGCCCTGCCCTTCGTAGTTGGTGACGATCCCCTCACCAAACTTGCCATGACGAACCCGGGCCCCCAGGCTGATCGGAAAACCGTCCTGAGGCGTTGTTCTCGCACGGGGTGCGGCACGGTCTCCACCCTGATTCCAACTGCGCTGGGCAGATGTACGCGTCGGTGCCCGGGCGCGAATTTCCTGGATACGGTCGTCAGGCAACTCACCGAGAAACTGCGACGGCAGGTTGTAGCGATCCGTACCAAACAGACGCCGCCGCTCGGCACAGGTCATCACCAGTTGTTGCCGTGCCCGGGTAATGCCGACATAGCACAGGCGGCGCTCCTCCTCCAGCCGCCCCGGTTCTTCGAGCGACATCTGATGCGGAAACAAGCCCTCCTCCATGCCGCAGAGAAAAACCAGCGGGAACTCCAAACCCTTGGCGGAATGCAGGGTCATCATCTGCACACAATCTTCCCACGCTGCGCCCTGGCCTTCGCCTGATTCCAGTACCGCATGCGCCAGAAAGGCATCAAGCGGCGTCATGTCACCATGCTCATCTTCGTTGTAAACGAAGCCACGTGCCGCATTCACGAGTTCCGCCAGGTTCTCTATCCGCGACTGGCCGCTTTCGCCTTTTTCCTTCTTGAAGTGCTCGATCAGCCCTGCATGCTCGATGACCCGCTCGACACGTTCATGCAGTGCCAGATCGGCGGTTGCTTGCGTCATTCCCTCGATCAGATGGATAAAACCGCGCACTGCCCCGGTCGCGCGGGCCGCAAGCCCCTGATTGTCGGTCAGGAAGCTCGCGGCGGCGAACAGGCTGATGCCCTGTCTGCGCGCCTCCTCACGAATCAGGGAAACCGTTTTTTCGCCAATGCCCCGCGTCGGCTGGTTGACGACGCGCTCGAAGCTGGCGTCATCGTCCGGGTTTACCGTCAACCGCAAGTAGGCGAGTGCGTCCTTGATCTCGGCACGCTCGAAAAACCGCAAGCCACCATAGACGCGATAAGGAATCTGCAGGCCAATGAACACTTCCTCGAAAATTCGTGACTGTGCATTGGAGCGATACAACACGGCAATCTCACTGCGCTGATTGCCCTGATCCACCCAGTCGCGCACGCGCTCGGCCACATAACGTGCCTCTTCATACTCATCACGCGCGGTAAACAGCTGAATCGGATCACCTTCATCACCGGCCGTCCATAGATTCTTGCCGAGGCGCCCCTGATTGTTCGCGATCAGCGCGTTGGCCGCCGCGAGGATATTGCCGGTCGAACGATAGTTCTGCTCCAGACGCACAATCTCATTGGCGGGAAAGTCATTGCCAAACTGCTGAATATGCTCGATGCGCGCACCGCGCCAGCCATAGATCGATTGGTCGTCGTCACCCACCGCAAAGACCGGCAGGCGATCACCTGCCAGCAATCTCAGCCAGGCGTACTGCAAGGTGTTGGTATCCTGAAACTCGTCGACAAGAATGTGCTGGAAACGCTGACGATAGTGATCGAGCAGGCGCGGATTGTCTCTCAGCAACTCCAGCGAACGTAGCAGCAGCTCACCGAAATCCACCAGCCCGGCGCGCTGACAAGCTGCCTCATAAGCGCTGTAGATACGAATCATCTGCCGCTCGAACAGATCCCCCTTATCCTCCATGCTGGCAGAGCGGATACCCTCATCCTTGCGGGAGTTGATAAACCACATCGCCTGCTTGGCCGGCCACTTCGATTCGTCCAGCTCCAAACCACGAATCACGCGCTTGATCAGGCGCAGCTGGTCATCACTATCGATAATCTGGAATGAACGGGGCAAATTTGCCTCAGCCCAGTGCATGCGCAGCAGGCGATGGGAGATGCCGTGAAACGTACCCACCCACATGCCAGAGGCAGGAATATCCAGCAGCGACTCGATGCGACCACGCATTTCCGCAGCAGCTTTGTTGGTAAAGGTCACGGCCAGAATCGAAAACGGCGATACGCGCTCGACCGTAATCAGCCAGGCAATCCGGTGCACCAGCACCCGGGTCTTGCCGCTGCCGGCACCCGCCAGCACGAGAACAGGAATGGAAGGCTTGCAGACAGCTTCACGCTGCTGCTCGTTGAGGGGTTCTAGAATCGGGGTGACATCACTCATCCGCGTAGTGTAGCCCGGATTCCCTGCCAATTCTCTATCGAGAGTATCAGCCCGGCTTTGTCGGCCAGCGACCGCCACCGGTCAGGCGCCTATAGCGATTCTAGACATCCGACCCTCACAACATCCCCGGCCGATGCGATCCTCTGGGCAGGTCGAAAATAACAATAACAAGGACCAACATGTTTTCTGTCAGACTATTACCGATACTACTGGTGGCCGCGTTGGCGTCTCCCACCATCGCCACCGCCCAGTGCAGCACCCCTGATACTCAGACCAAAGCGGGGATCGTAAAAATCGAAGGCGAAATGACAGCCGGTAGCGGCGTCGTCGTCGCCCCCGGACTGGTATTGACGGCCGCACACGTCATCGAGGGGGTGGACGCTATCGATGTCATCGTTCAGCAACATCCTCGCCCCGCCCATCTCATCTCTCGCGACACCACCATCGACTTGGCGCTGCTGGCTGTCGACACTGACGGTATTACGCCATTGCCACTACGACGCAGCGAACTGGACAAGAAAACCCCGGTCTGGGCCGTCGGCTATGCCTTCGGCAAGCGGCTGAAAACAGGCAAAGGCAAAGTCCGCACACTGGCCAATCGATTGATCTACACATCGGCCCCTGTCAACTTTGGGCAATCAGGTGGCGGACTGCTCAGCTGCGAAAATGGACGCCACGTACTGACAGGCATCATCCGTGCTTTTGGCGCTGAAAAGAAAGGTGGCAAGCTGGTACGAAGAAACGATATTTCAGTGGCCACCCGAACCGATGACACCCGCTTGTTCATCGACAGCAACCGGATGTATGTAAGCCTGAGACGCTAGAAGCCGGGAACTCTCAACGCGTTGCAAACAAAAAAGGCGGAGCCATGGCTCCGCCTTTTTCCCTTACTTGCGCACTACGTTACCGCGGTGACAGCACCTTGAACTCGACCCGCCGGTTCAACGCCCGGCCTGCATCGGTCTTGTTCGAGGCAATCGGCCGGGTTTCACCAAAGCCAATCGGCACCAGCCTGCGACTGGAAATCCCTCGTGACACCAGATAGTCGATAACGCTCTGGGCGCGTGCTTTGGAGAGCCATAGGTTGTATCCCGAAGAACCCTTGCTATCGGTATGCGCCTCGACCTGCACTCGGACGTTGGGGTAGTTTTTCAACTCTGCGGCGACTTCATCGAGAATCGACCTTGCTCGCGGCGTCAGACGTGATGAGTTGTAGGCAAAGTTGACGCCTTTGAGCACGCCCTGGAACTTGGCGCAACCCAGCTCATCAACCTCAGCGCCAGCCGGTGTATTGGGACAGGCATCGCGGATATCATTGACACCGTCGCCGTCCGTATCCGGAATCTTGAATTCGACCTTCACGCTTGGTGCGGGAATGACGGTAGGCGCTGGCGCAGGTGGCGGCACTACGACTGGCTCAGGCGCTGGTGCGGGAATGACGATGGGTGCTTCACCGCCCATGCGCTTGAGCACGTTGATGGAGGCCATCTGTGCATCCTCGGCGTAGTATTCATATTCACCACGAATCACGAAACCATTACCGAACTCATATTCCAAACCAACGCCCGCCGATAGCGTCGTGTCATCGATCTCGTTCAAGTCGATACCCGTGTCGCTGCTGTTCTGGATCGACGAGACACCGACCTTGATGATCGGATTCAAGCCGACCCGGTAATCAAACAGGTTGTACAGCGCAAACAACGAACCGACCTTGTAGTCGACCGTCTTATCGCTAGGCGACAATGTCGCTTCACCCAATGCGCCGACCATGGCCTCGATCGCCAAATGGTCTGTGGCTTCGTAGCCGAACAGGAATTTGTATCCAGTACTGTTGTCATCACTGACCGTAACCCCTGGCGTCTTCGGTTCGGGCTGCAAGGTCGTGAGACCGGCACCAAGACCCAGGTAGATACGACCACCACGTTCAGGCTGCGCTTGCGTTACCTTGAAATCGATTTTCTCATCCTTGAGACCAGGCTTTTTTGCCGCAGTCGCTCCGGATGCTTTCTTTTCAACCTTGCCCTTGGCCTTGTCCAGCTCTTGCTGGGCTGCCGCCTTGGCTTCGTCGACGGCCTTCTCATCAGCCCCAGCCATACCACTGAGCATGAGCAGTGGCGTGATGGCAGCCGCAGTGATGGCAAGACGACGCCGGCGCCGCAACACACCAAGCAGACCGGCAGCAGCAATACCCAGACTCATCGAGCCACCACCAATAGATGTGTCGACCAGATCCGCCGTGTCTTCCAGTACGGCGACCTTGTCGTTCTTGTTGTCAAGATAGTCCGGGATGCCATCATCATCGGAATCCTTGTTGATGTCCTTGCCACCATTGGTTTCATCAAAGGTGGAGATGCCATCGCCATCGTCATCGGTATCGAGGTAGTTGGGGGTGCCATCGCCGTCGGTGTCGAGCGTCAGATCCACCTCGCCTCGCGCGTTGGTCGTTTCGATCTTGGTCGGCACACCGTCACCATCGTCATCGGCATCAAGATGGTCTGGCGTCTTGTCACCATCGGTATCCTTGAACGTTGCACTTTTACCCGGATCCTCCGGAATGATCACTTCCTGACGTGTCGGCACGTTGTCGTTGTCGTCATCAGGGTCCAGCGCATCGATGAGCGCGTCCTTATCGGTGTTTGCAGGGTTCAGAGGATCCGCTTCCTGCCGGTCGAAGATGCCGTCACGATCGGAATCCGGGTTGTTCGGATCAGTCCCAATCGCAGCTTCCTCCGCATTCTTCAGCCCATCGAGATCGGAATCGTCGCTGTCAGTGATACCAAGCGCCGGCGTGCCAGTCTGACCGTCGCTCTCCACCTCATTGCGGTTGTCGTCATGCGGATTGGTAAAACTATGAACGACGAAGTAATACTTCTTGCCCGGCTCCAGACCGTCGACAACGGCAGTGGTATTCGCCTTGCCGACGACTTCTCCCTTGGCGGTATCAACACCGGTACCACTGATGGCTGCATGATGCGTAAATGGGCCATCGTAGCTATCAGAGATATAGACGCGATACCCACCTTCCGGCGTGAAAGCCACCTGATCCCATTCGAGGGTCAGGGAAGTACGGGTACGCGCGACAACTTTGACGTTTTGCGCGTCCAGCGTCTGGGTTTCGAGGAAGTTGCTGCCGTGCTTCTGTTCAAGCGACGTTGCGACGCCCGCAGCCGCGTCTTTAGCTACGTGCAATGCATTGTAGTCTAGGTCGATGCTTGTCAGCTTTGTCATGTCCGCGAGGCCGGAGGGGATATCGCCCTGAATCTTGTTGGCATCCAGCGACAACCGTTCGAGTGCGGTCAACTTAGTGACTGCGGCGGGGATCTCGCCGCCAATGCTGTTGTCATCGAGGTTCAAGGTTGTCAGACAACCAAGATCTCCCAGCGCCTCAGGCATCGCTCCCTTGAGCTTGTTGGCGTTCAAATCGACAGAAATGACCTTACCCGAGGCATCACATTCAATGCCGAACCAATCGCAGTGATTAGGCCCCGTGACCCAACGGAGGTTGATATCGTTATCGGTGGGACCACCTTTTTTCCAATTTTCACCACCCAGGTTGTCGTATAACGCCACCAACGCTGTCTTGTCATCTGGACAAGCATCCACGGGAGCCGCAGCATCACCAGCCGCTGCCGGGTCTGCTGCCGGTGCCGCGGGTGCGGCCGCTGCATCCCCACCCGTGCCATCTGCTGGCGTTGCGGCAGCACCATCCTCGGCGGCCATGAGCTGCCCCATCAATGCAAGCTGACTGGAGAACAGTAATACGGAAATCTTTACCCAATGTTTCATGTCGACGAACCCCAAAACCAGTTTCAGATATGCGTAATCTAGCACAAAATCTTTGACGTAAAACAGGTATATAGCGGCCAGAAGTCACCAGACTTTTAGATCTCAAGCGCAAGGCATTGATAATAAAGAGAAAGTAAATTATTACCAATTTTGTGAAACTTTGGGAAGCAGCCAAGAACCCGCCACAGGTTGCGGATTCTCGACAGACAAACGCTAGATATAGTGTTTCAGAGAAAAGTCGACCAATCTTTCGAAGATTTGCCGAAAACAAAGAACCAGGGGTTCAGGAGATCGTCCTTGGTGTTGTAGGCCAGCGGCTTCATATCCGTGGTTGTCACTTGGCCACCGGCCTGTTCGACCACACATTGTGCTGCCGCCGTATCCCACTCTGAAGTCAAGCCAATACGCGGATAGAGATCAGCCTTGCCTTCGGCGACGATGCAAAACTTGAGGGAACTGCCCATCGGTGTTTCCTGGTGCGGACCGATGCGCTCGAGAAAGGCTTCCAGGTCTACATTGCGATGCGACTTGGAGCTGGACAGCACGAGATCGTCCGGGTCGAGTTCACGGCAGGCAATCGGCTCCGCCTTGCCCCCGCCCGCCTCTCTCCAGGCACCTTCGCCAACAGCGGCGTAGTACATCAGATCCAGCGCGGGAGCGTAGACCACACCAAGCACGGGCTTGTGGTCATGAATCAAGGCGATATTGACGGTGAACTGGTCATTTCGCTTGACGAACTCCTTGGTGCCATCCAGCGGATCGACCAGCCAGTAGGTCGTCCATTGCGAACGCTCAGAGAAGGGGATCTTCTGCGATTCCTCGGACAGAATCGGCCAGTCCGAGATCGCGCTCAATCTGTCGCTGATCAGGTGATGTGCCGCCATGTCGGCAGCGGTCAATGGTGAATCGTCCGCCTTGTGCTCGACAGCGAAATCAGAATTGTAGATTTCCATGATCGCTGCACCCGCATCACGGGCGATATCACGAGCCTGGCGCATCAAGCTGCCCAGATTGGAGGGTATGTCAGACATGTGTTGTATCCTTTTTGATGAGAAGTCCGGGCTAGCCCCTTCGCGCGACAAACTCCCGGATCATATATAAGGCCGCGATAGTACGCCCTTCACAGCAGCCCTTGTCGTGGATCAGTTCATGGATTT
>CAZQXF010000124.1:0-7656 GCA_964596975.1 uncultured Thiotrichales bacterium
ATTTGGGGCCGGTGGAGTTGAGCAGCAGGCGCGCCGTTTCAATAGCCTGACAGGCGACGATATATATTTTTGCATCAACCTGTTTTTTCTCGCCACGCTTGTCGATATATTCGACCGAGCTGATCTTGCCGTGGGCATCGCTGACGATCCGCTGCACATGCGACTCCGGCAATATGGTGCAACGGCCAGTCGCCACGGCATGATCCAGCAGCGCCGCACGTGAGCTGCCTTTGGCACCGGAGGAGCAGCCCAGTCCGCCGCAATAGCCACTGTATTCACAGCTTCGCCGCCCCATGGCTGGCCGCGAGAGAATCGCGCGCGGCATCGGAATGGCGGTAACGCCCAGTTTTTCACAGGCGTTGTCTATCATGCCTGCAATTGGATGTTCCCTGGTTGGGGGGTAGGGGAAGTCCTTGCTGCTGCGGGGTTCCTGGTGTTTATGCGGCACCACTTTTCCGGATATGCCGACAACTTTCTCCACCTTGTCATAGTAAGGTTCAAGGTCCGCATAGGAGATAGGCCAGTCGGCCATGTTGGCGCCTTCGATCGGGCCGAATTCCGATTTGAGATGAAAATCGATCGGCTTCAGGCGGTGGAAAAAACCGCTCATGAAATTACTGGAGCCACCGACGACATTCCCGTTCCACAGATTCCAGCCAGATTCTGATGTTTTCTGTACGCGCCAAGCATCGCCTTTTTCGGTTTCGACCACGTGCGGCTCTTTTTTCTTGTCCGCGAGGTAGGCTTCCTTGATGCAGCAAGCCATCTCATCCTTGTAATAATCCTTTTCGGTCAACCATTTTCCCTTCTCCAACACCACCACATCGAAACCGGCCATGGCCAGTTCGTAGGCAATTGGCCCACCGCCGGCACCGCTGCCGATAATACAAACATCGTAATCGCTCATAGCAGGAAATACCGCTTGTTCTTGGGTGGACGAGGGAAGCCAGGACGATGCTGCAACCATTGCCAGCCGATGCCCTCGGGATTGCCACCATAGATGGGGTCGCTCAGCATTGCTTCGAGAATGTAGCGCAGCGTTTCCTGAATCCAGGCTTTGCCATCCGCTGTCTCTTCCATGCTGCGCAGGGCTTTTTCACGTTCTGCGGTACTGAGTACCGGGAATGATCTGTCGAATAACGCCCGACTGATTTCTTCCAGTTGATGCGCACCGCTTTGCATGAATTCCCGGTGTGTCTCATCGACGTCGGGCATCAGCAGCGCGTTGTGCAGCCAGGCTGTGGCATGGACATCTTTTGCTCCCGGCGCTTGGGGTTCAGCAGGGAAGAGGTGCTGCATTGCCGTATCGATGACCCGCCAGTGATGGTTGTCGATGCCGAGACGTTTGTCTGGAACGAAGGCAACTGCTGGCAGTGATCGCGCGTGCAAGGTGCCGCTGGCAGCAAAGCCGAGCGTCGCAATCAGAAAATCCCGTCGTTTCACAGCCCCGCCTCCTGTGCGATACCTTCCAGCATCCAATGCATGAATCGAGGTTCAAGGTAACCGCGTTTGCGGGCAATCTCCTCGCCATTTCCGTTCAGTACAAAAAAGGCGGGTCTGCCGTATTGGCGATATTTTTCCGCCAGTACCGGTTCCTCCTCATCCTGAATACGCACTGGAATATAGTATTTATCGATGCTTTCCATCACCTTCGGATCAGGCCAGGTCGAGTGATCCATTTTTTTGCAGAACTGGCACCAGTCGGCAGCCAGATCGACCAGCAACAGGCGGTTTTCCCGTTGTGCCCGTTGCAGTGTGTCGGCATTCAGCCGTTCCCACGCCGGCCCGGCCGGTGCATCCGCGGCCCAGGCAGCGGACAGGGGGATCAGCATCGCTATGGCAATGAGTGTTTTCAGCATTGGTAATATCACTTTTCGTACCGGTAGAATTGCTGTTTGCATTGTACGCAACAATGACCAATCCGGATGTGGAGTTCTGTATGACGATTCAGCTGAACGATGTACTGGCTGCCTGGGGCAGTGACAGCTTTGCCGATACACTCAAGCAGGCGCTGCGTCAGCTCGATTCAGCTTCGCTGCCACTGCAACAGGCGATGTCGCAGGGTAGCCATGTCAGCGCCAGCGCCATCGACCCGGTGATTCTGCACAGTGAGGCAAGCGACGAGGGACTGAAGATCAAGGTGGGCATCTTCTACAACAGCGTGATTGCGGGCAGCTGTTGTGCTGACGATCCTTCACCGATGTGCGAGGAGAACGAGTACTGCGAGGTACTGGTGGTGATTGATCGTGAAACTGGGGTTGGTGAGGTTGCATTGCTGTAGTCCAGCAGTGGCAGGCCGGCAAGATGCCGGCGGTCCCAGGTCGGTTCATGTTTCAACCGCACAGAGCATGCCTTCTTCAATCCATCTTGCGAGAAATCCGGCGGCGCGCGGTGCTGCATGTTCTGGCTCCAGCCATTCGCAGATGCCTTCACAGATGCCGCCAAAGGTGTCGCCTTCGATCGCTGCTTGCAGCGCCCAGGCTTCATCCACTTCCAGCGACCGGTAGTGAGTGACCAGCTCATGTCGCCAGATCACCCAGCGGATGGGGAATTCATGTTGTTCTGGCGCAATGGCATCGACGCCATCTTCGATGGCTTGCCACAACACGGGTACGCTCCACTGCAAATCGAGCAACTGAAGCGACGGGTGCAAGCGGAATCGAAGCACGGGCCATTGTGTCGGCTGTATTTGCTGCAATATTTCCGGATTGACGGATTTTTCATCGGCGGCATCAAAGGCATGACGCAGTGCCCATTCGAAGCCAGCCATCTCCGAGAGTAAATCGGACTGGGGATACCGGTCATTGCCGTGCAGAAATCCGGTGAGGCGGTGGCCGAAATATCTGATTGAAAAATGTTGCGATGGGTACTGCGAGATATAGTCCCTTGCCAGTGCGTCGAAGCGGTCATCGCCGAGCAGTGTGTGTAGTGCCGGAAAGCTGTCCTGCAATGCCTCGATCAGGCGTAGCCGATAGGCTTCGGCGTAGATCGTCATTTTTTCATGGCGCGCAAGTTTGCCGTTTTTAGCGATCAATGCGGCAAGATCATCCTGATGCGACAGCAGCCAGTTCATGAATTGCCGCTGCGTGGTGGCAAGTGCTGTCATGCCGTGGCCTCAGCGATAGCGGGTGTTGCGATGCGCCTGGCCTGATCGAGTTCATGCAGCAACTCGCTCAGTGGAGGAATATTGTCGTCACGTTCGATCATTGCCGGTACATCGGGAAAGCGATCGATAGCCTCACGATACAGCGCCCATACGTCGTCGATGATCGGGGCATCATGGGTATCGATAATATGGCTGCCGCAGTTCAGATGACCGGCAAGGTGTATTTGCCGAATTCTTTTCCGTGGCATGCCATCGAGATAGGCGTGTGCATCGAAGCCGTGGTTGAAGGCACTGACGTAGATATTGTTGACATCGAGTAGCAGCAGGCAGTCAGCTTCTTCTGCAATGGCCGCAAGAAATTCCCATTCAGTCAGTGCCGAGTGGCGATAGCCGAGATAACTGGAGACATTTTCCAGCAGAATCTGCTGGCCAAGAAAATCCTGTACGAGCCGAACCCGTGCCGCGACGTGGGCGACCGCCTCATCGGTGTAGGGCAGGGGGAGCAAGTCATGGGCATTGATGCCATCGAGCCCGGTCCAGCAGAGGTGATCGGAAATCCACTGGGCACCAGTTCTGCTGCGTAGCTCGGCAACCTGGCGAAGATAGTCGAAATCGAGGGGATCATTGCCGCCGATCGATAGAGACACGCCATGCATCACGACGGGATAGCGTTCACAGATACGGTCAAGGTAGTAAAGTGGCTTGCCTCCGGGGATGAGATAGTTCTCGGTGAGAATTTCAAACCAGTCCACCGGCGGATTATTGTCGAGAATGTCGATATAGTGTTCTTTTCTCAGGCCGAGACCGAACCCGGCTATGGGTGTGGCGTTTGGCACGGTCAATTCTCCCCATTGGACCGAAATAGATGCATGTAGAAGACAGGGTTGCGGTCAGATTGAACGATGTAGATCCGACCGCAACCCTACAGGGGGTATCCTAGCCGCTGACGACCGTACCACCTTTGGCATCACAGTCGGCTTTGCTCATTGGCAGCCAGCCTGTACCCTTGCAACTGTTTTGTCCCTTGCACGCATTGTTGGCTGTTTTACATGCCGTTTTTCCCTTGCAGGAATTGACGCCAGCGCAGTGAACGGTGGCTGTTTTCATGCTTGCGCCGGAATAACTGCCGTCAGTTGCACAGCCGGAAAGCAAAAGGGCGGCAGCAGCGGCGGCAATGGCAGCGCCAGAAAGTTTTTTTGCGGTGTTCATTGGTTTCTCCTTCGATGGTTGGTGTTTGTCAGAGTGCCTACGCCCTTAAAAAATGGGTGGATGCAGGGAATATGTCATCTGTGACCAAAATGTTATTTTTTCGCTGTAGGCTATGGCATACAAAGCCAACGTCAGCAGAATGCAAAAACGGTAGAGGCGACCGGCACCCGCGCCGATCGTGCATACCCTCTCATAGCCACAACAAAAGTGGTGGGGGCGAATTCATTCGCCATACCTCTGCAACTGAATATCGTCGCTCTTTCAACCATGGGTGGCACGGCGATTGAAATCGCCCCAACCATCGGCACCCGCGCCGATCGTGCATACCCTCTCATAGCCACAACAAAAGCGGTGGGGGCGAATTCATTCGCCATACCTCCGCAATTGAATATCGCTGCTCTTTCAACCATGGGTGGCACGGCGATTGCAATCGCCCCAACCATCGATACCGCTAGCAAAAATCGCGGGATTTTGTTTCTAGCCGCCCCAGCCAGTGACTGTAATCTTCGATTTTGCTGGCGATGAGATGCACCAGGCGACCGTCACGTTCGAGTTTTCCTGCCACCATCAGTAGCCGTCCATGCACGACGGCTGTTCTGTAGTGTTGTACTACGCGCTCCCAGATGACGATATTGATATGGCCATATTCATCTTCCAGCGTGATGAAAATAGTGCCGCCGGCATTGGGGTGCTGGCGGTTGATGACGATCCCGGCGACATGAGCGTGGCAATTATTGGCTGTACGATCGACCATGTTCGATGACAGCCATCCGCGCTTTTGGCAGTGGTGTCGCAGCAATGCCATCGGGTGGCGCCTCAGGCTCAGGCCGGTATGTGCGTAGTCGGCAATAATATCTTCGGCCTCTGCGGGTTCGGGCAATGGTGGTGTGGGTTCGCTGGGCGGTGGCAAGTTTTCAAACAGCCCTTGCTGCTGCATCAGACCGAGCGCCTGCCAGCTGGCCTGGTGACGATGACCCGCCAGACTGTGCAGCGCATCGGCGGCTGCCAGTGCCTGACTTTCCTTGCGGTTCAGCATGACGCGATGATGCAGGTCGTGAATATCCCTGAAAGTTTTTTCCTGCCGCTGTGCTGCGATTCGTTGTCCGCAGGTTTCCCCCAGCCCTTTGACGAGGTGCAGGCCCAGCCGCAATGCGAGCCGGCCTTTTTCATCGCGCTCCAGTGTCGATTTCCAGTCGCTGTGACAGACATCGACCGGGCGTACTGCAACGCCGTGGCGGCGCACATCCTGTACCAGCTGTGCGGGTGCGTAGAAGCCCATCGGCTGACTGTTGAGCAGGGCACAGGTGAAGGCGGCGGGATGGTGGCATTTCAGCCACGCGGAAACATAGGCGAGCAGGGCGAAGCTGGCGGAATGGGATTCTGGGAAGCCATACTCGCCAAAGCCTTTGATCTGCTCGAAAATCTGTTCGGCAAACGCGGCTGTGTATCCGCGCCGCAGCATCCCGCCCACCAGTTTCTGGCGGAAGCTTTCCAGTTGCTTCGTGCTGCGCCAGGCACCGATCGCACGCCGTAACTGGTCAGCCTCGCCACCCGAAAATCCCGCCGCGACCATCGCCAGCTCGATGACCTGCTCCTGGAAGATCGGCACGCCCAGGGTGCGCGCCAGCACGGATTTCACTTCCTCGCTGGGATAGCTCACCGGCTCCTCACCGCGTCGCCGTCGCAGGTAGGGATGCACCATTTCACCTTGAATCGGGCCGGGCCGAACGATGGCGATCTGAATGACAAGATCGTAGAAATTGCGCGGCTTCAGACGCGGCAGCATGTTCATCTGCGCGCGGGATTCGATCTGGAACACGCCGATGGTGTCGGCGCGCTGAATCATGGCGTAGGTTGCGCGATCACCGCCAGGAATGCGGTCGAGGCTCAGATCGAGATCGTCGTGCTGCTTGAGCAGGGCAAAGCAGCGTCGAATGGCGCTAAGCATGCCGAGTGACAGGCAATCCACTTTGAGCAGGCCCAGGGCTTCGAGATCGTTCTTGTCCCACTGGATGATGCTGCGCCCGGCCATGGCCGCGTTTTCCACCGGTACCAGCCGGGAGAGTTGGTCGCGGGCGATGACGAAACCACCGACATGCTGTGACAAATGACGGGGGAAACCCAGTAATTCGTTGGCCAGTACCAGCAGGCGATGAATAATGGGATTGTCCGGTGCAAAACCGGCCTCGCGCAAGCGTTTGTCGTCGATGCCATTGTCCCACCACAGCAGTGATTGCGTCAGGCGGTTGACTTGCGCCACGCTCAGCCCCAGCGCCTTGCCAGCATCGCGCAAGGCGCTTTTGCGCCGGTAGGTGATCAGCGTGGCAGCAAGTGCGGCGCGATCACGGCCATATTTGTCGTAGATATATTGGATCACCTCCTCGCGACGACTGCTTTCGAAATCGACATCGATGTCCGGCGGTTCATCACGCTCGCGGGAGATGAAACGCTCGAACAGCATATTGCCGCGTGCCGGGTCGATAGCGGTAATGTGCAGGCAATAGCACACCGCCGAATTGGCCGCCGAGCCACGCCCCTGACAGAGAATACCCTGGCTGCGGGCGTAGCGGACAATATCGTGTACGGTGAGAAAGAAATGCTCGTAGCGCAATTCGGCAATCAGCTGCAATTCATGCTCGATCTGCTGGCGTACCTTGTCTGGCACAGCCTGGGGCCAGTAGTGGCGGATGCCATCCTCGACGAGCTGGCGCAGATAGTCACTGGCACTGATCCCCGCGGGCACCAGATCATCCGGATATTCGTAGCGCAATTCATCCAGGCTGAACTGACAGCGCTCGGCAATGCGTACTGTTTCTTCCAGCCATTGCGGTTCGTACAAGCTGGTGAGCGCTTCGAGTCGGCGCAGATGCCGCTCGCCATTGGGGTAGAGCCGCAACCCCGCCTGGGCGACGGTGGTATTCAAACGAATGGCGGTGAGAAGATCCTGCAAGGCACGCCGGCCACGCTTGTGCATGTGGACATCGCCACAGGCCACCAGCGGCAGCTTGATTTCCCCGGACAGGGCAATCAACGCTTGTACCCGCGCCTGCTCACCTGGTAGCAACAGCTTTTCCACCGCAATCCAGCAGCGCCCGGGAAATAATGCCTGTAACCAGCGAGCATCATCCTTCAGTGTATCGCTGTCATTGCCGGCCGGATCTGGCACCAACAGGCAGAGGCAATCCGCCAAGCCTTTTTCCAGATCGGCGCGTTGCAGCAGGTATTCCCCCTTGTCTGCGGCACGGCGACCGGTGGTGATCAACGCCGACAGTTGCGCATAGCCTTCACGATTCATGGCCAGCAGCACGATCTTCGGGCCATCCGTCAACTGGATTTGACTG
>CAZQXF010000125.1:0-7621 GCA_964596975.1 uncultured Thiotrichales bacterium
TCCATCGGTCAGCTCGTGGTAGCCATTGGCAAGCTCAACACCACCCCAGTAAACCTCGAACCTTGCCGCAGTCTGGCCATCGGCGTTGAGACGTGCCAGCGCTGCCTGACTGGCCGGATAGTCAGTGATCACGGTGAGGCGATCTGGCGGAAAATCGGGCGTAATGCAGTGCGACAGCAGCAGATCGAGCCAGTCATCGCGGGGCATGTCGCAGCCTGGATGCAGACCAAGCTCCAGCGCAACCCCCTCGAGTTCGGTCAAATCTGCGGTCAACGGATCAAGCCCTAACGTCGTAACAAACAGCGACTGGTACGAGAGACGAGCGTCGGTAAGCCCCATCCCTTCGTCAGCGGCCAGCACGCGAATCAGTTCAAGCACTTCATCGACCAACTGCGGCGCATCGAAACCCAGCCGATACCACTCCAGCATAGTGAATTCCGGGTTGTGGTAACGCCCGGCCTCACCTCGCCGAAACACTTTGCAAATCTGATAGATATCACCGCTGCCTGCGGCAAGAAGGCGCTTCATCGGGAATTCGGGCGAGGTATGCAGATAGCCTTCTCCGAACAGGCGGATAGACTCGATCGACGGATCGGTATTCCCCGCTGCCGACAGCAACGGTGTCTCTACCTCCAACACGCCACGTTGCATGAAAAAGGCGCGAATGCGCTGCAACATTCGCGCCCTCGCCCGCAGCGCAGCGGGTGTTGCGGTGGGTTGCCAGCTACCGGTCATGTAGCCACTCAGTCTGAAAAAGACTCAAGTTTCAGCGTCCATTACCTCCCTCTCCGCGTGGGGGAGAGGGGGAAGCTGTCAGAGGCGATGCCATGTTTCTGCCGATACCAGCAGCACCAACGGGAATCAACACGCAAGCCTAGATCACTTGGTCACGCGGGAAACATATTCTCCCGTTCGCGTGTCGATCTTCAGCACATCCCCTTCTTCCACGAACAGCGGCACACGAATGGTGGCGCCGGTCTCGACCGTAGCCGGCTTGGTTGCGCCCTGCGCCGTATCGCCGCGGATGCCCGGATCACACTGCGTCACCAGCAACTCGACAAAGTTGGGCGGTGTCACCAGCAGCGGCTCGCCATTCCACAGCGTGACCACGCAACTGTCCTGCTCCTTCAGGTATTTTATCGCGCCTTCGACAGCTGCTTCGCCCGCGCCGATCTGCTCGAAGGTGTTCGGGTCCATGAAGTACCAGAAATCACCATCGGTATAGAGATATTGCAGCTCAGTGTCGATGACATCAGCCGCCTCGACCGTCTCCCCTGATTTGAATGTTTTCTCCAGCACCTTGCCGTTCTTCAGGTTGCGCACTTTGACGCGGTTGAAGGCCTGGCCCTTGCCGGGCTTGACGAATTCATTTTCGAGGATGGTGTAGGGGTCGCCGTCGAGCAGAATTTTCATGCCGCCGCGAAATTCATTGGTACTATAGGTTGCCATGTCGTCGTTATCCGTTTGTGTCTGCAATCAGACCTGCGGACTGTTAAACCCGCCGATCACAAAAAAGGCATTGATGATACCCCGAATCCCGTCAGCAGAGAAAACCGCTTCCTGGCAGCGTTTGCTCAGCCAGGCCATCACCGACCCGATGGCGCTCTATCAGCGGCTGCAACTCGATACCCGGCACCTCCCCGCTGCGTTACAGGCAGCGCGGGAATTCAGCGTCATGGTACCACTGGGGTATCTCGATAGAATGACGCCAGGCGACCCGACTGACCCGTTGCTGCTCCAGGTACTGCCACAGGTAGCCGAAACCGCCAGCCAGCCGGCCAGTTACCAGCGTGATCCCGTTGGTGACGATGGCGCTTCGCCCATCCCGGGGCTGATCCACAAATACCATGGCCGTGTGCTGTTGATCACGACTGGTGCCTGCGCCGTTCATTGCCGCTATTGCTTCCGGCGCCACTATCCTTACGCTGAAGCCTCTGCCAGCCCGCGACAGCTCCAGCCCGCACTGGACTGGATCAGACAGCACGCTGATATCGAGGAAGTGATTCTCAGCGGCGGCGACCCACTGATGCTGAGTGACGACCGCCTCGATCATTTGATCTCGGCACTGGAAGCCATCCCTCAACTGCAACGGCTGCGTGTTCACTCCCGCATGCCGGTGGTGCTGCCCGAGCGCATGACAAAGGTTCTGCTCAACCGATTGCAAGCAAGCCGGCTGCAAATACTCATGGTGATGCACGCCAACCATCCAGCGGAACTCGACGACAGCGTCGGCCACGCCTGCCAACAGATGCAGCGCGCTGGCATGACACTGCTCAACCAGAGTGTTCTGCTAAACGGTATCAACAACCAGCCAGACGTCCTGGAAAATCTCTACAAACGATTGTTTTCACTGGGTGTTCAACCATACTATCTGCATTTGCTCGACAAGGTTCGCGGCGCGGCCCACTTCGATATCGATGAGGCCAGCGCACAACGACTGTACACGGAGGTTTGCGCCCGCCTGCCCGGCTACATGGCGCCACGGCTGACGCGCGAAATCAGCGGTGAACGGTCGAAACGAATACTTGGCTTTGGCAAGTGAGCGATACGCGAACCTGCCAATTCGACAGGTAAACTTCTAACTATGTGATTGGATTTGTGCATGTTCTGGCACAAATCCCCTATGATCCGAATTTACCGGATGCAAATTGATCAGCTTGATGAACCTTCACCTTCCCAAATTCACATTGTCGCCCGAGGAGATTGAGCAATCGCCCAATACCCTTCGTGCGGCCAAACGTTGGCAGGCTGAACTGCCACTGGTGAACATGGGGGAGACCACGCGACTGTTCTATCTCGCGATTCGCCGGCTCAACCGACAGCCGCTGCCCGCCAAACTTCGCCTCGAGCTGATGGAACTGTTGCATCCCACGGGCCTGATCGTGCTGCAACATCTGAACAAGCACCTGAAAGCCCTGACGCATCCACTGTCCGGCAAGATCCGCCAGATCTCCCGCCTGACCGAAGCGTTGATGCTCGAACTGTCGGTTGGATACAAGCACGTTGTCTATGCCGTTTCCCGGCAAGATGAAAAACTCGACAACCGCTCGCTCAGCCTGGCAGTTCATCGCGCCATGCGTTTTCTGGAACTGACCCTGGCGCACAACGCCCGCACCTATCGCGCTGGCGCTCGCAGCACCTGGCACGACCTGCACCGGCTGGAAGGCTTTGCCGAACAATTTCATCTGGCCGACACTGAAATCCGCGACGGCATGTACAGCACCATCACCGCCTCCACACCTCGGGATGTCTACAAGCAGGCCTGTCTGCTCGCCATGTGCCAACCATTCAAGCTGCGCACCGGCGAAGTGAGCAGGCTGCAAACCTATTTCGAAAAAGCCTGCCATCTCGCCGACATGAAAAAGTCACTGATCCCGGACGAGAATGGCCTCGTACACGTAGCCAGCCTGAAATCATCGGAGCCACCCGCCTACATTCCACTGGCCGACATCACCACATTCTCGAACCTGCGTGGTTTCGACCTGTCGCGCCTGATCAGCACCCTCAACGATATGCTGGAGGACGACAGCAGCCGTGATATCTACCAGCTGCCCGGCAAGGGGGAGCTAAAGCTGGAACCCTCGTTGATCGAACGCTTGACCACATCGTGGACGACCCAGGAAAAGCGCCGCTACAGCCGCGTTCTGACCAATCGCGGTATCGTCGCCGCCATCGGCATCCGCAACATCATTCATGCCATCACCGCCGATATCGACCCGAGGCTGTCAAAAGAAGAGCTGTTCGACTGCGAACAGACGATGAACGGCAGTGCCAGCAATGACACAGCAGCCTTTGCTGGCGACGCCGATGCCGTCACTGAACAGTTCCTCCATCCCGATACGTCGGACTCGATCATCTACCACTCCGAATTGATCAACGTCGGCGACGATATCAACGATGAGCCGGTCATGCCCAAAGCACCACCGCCAGCATCATGGATGGACTGGCGAGTGATCAATACCGGCGCTGGCGGCTACGGGCTGCGCTGGGACAGTGACGAGACCACCGGCGTCCAGGTTGGAGAAGCCATCGCGCTGCGGGAAAAGGAATATCACGAATACTACTGGCGCATTGGCGTGATCCGCTGGTTGCAGAATTCTGATGAGCGCGGCCTCGAAATCGGCGTGCAATTGCTGGCCCCCCGCTCCATCGTGGTCTCGGTGGAGACCATCCACAATCGCGGTCACAGCCAAATCCTGCCGATGGAGGCACTGATGCTCCCCGGCATGAAAACACTACAGCATCCGCCAAGCCTGCTGGTGCCAACCGGCATGTTCGAATCAGGCGACGTACTCGACATCGCCATGCTGGGCAAGAAGCTCGACATCGAACTGGGGGACATCGGCGAATCACCCAGTTTCTTTACCCAGTTTTTCTACAAGTCATCCGAGATCAAGAGCAGTGCCAGCAAGAAAGAAGAGTTCGAAGACTTGTGGAGACGACTGTAATGGCGCTGCCCCCCACAACCACCAACAACAGGGATGTTCGAGACCATGTCTGAAATCCTGCAAGTTCTGACCATCGTTCGCGATCCTGCCACTGCCGAGCGTGTCCTGACCAACATCAAGTCGCTGGGGCATGTCGTCCGCAGTCAACAGGTGGAAGATCTGGCGTCACTGATCGACGTTCTACAGAACGGGCATTACGACTTCATCTTCAACGATATGGACTTCGATAACCTGCCGCTGGCAGAAGTGGTCGAGGTTGTGCGCCAGTCGCATACCCATCCCGCCATCATCAGCCTCGACCCCGACAATCAGCACAGCGTCACCGAAGCACTGGCGGAAGGTGCCACGGATCTGATCCAGAACAACAACTTCGAACACCTGAAACTGGTCGTGCAGCGAACGCTGCGCGCGCATGCGGAACAGAGAAAGCTGCAACAACTGAAATCCAGCTTCACGGATCTGGAAAACCTCTATGCAACGCTGATGGAGACCTACGAGGCACCGGTCGCCTACCTGCATGAAGGCATTCACGTACATGTCAACCAAGCCTATCGACAATTGTTTGGCCTGCAGCCGGGCGAAGAAATCGAGGGTATTCCACTGATGGACCTGCTGCCCGATTCGGAACAGCTGCTGGTCAAAGAATTCTTGCGACGCCACAAGCGCGGCGAAACCGCTAACGACAATACACAGACGGTGCAGATCGATGATGCCGAATACACAATGGAAATCACCGATGTCTACTATGACGGTGAACCTTGTCAGCAGATCATCATCAAGCCCGTCGCCAGCAGTGAAGAAACCTCGCAGCTGACCGAACAGTTCAACTACCTCGCCATCTACGACATCGCCAGCGGCCTCTATACCCGCAACCACCTGATCGAACAACTCGAAGGCTGCATCAGCACGCTTCCCAGCCGTGCAGAGGGTGATGCACGACCCGCGCTGATCATGCTATCGCTGGACAATTACAGCGAGCTGGCTGCGGGCATGGGTCTGGCGGAAGCCGACCTGCTCTACTCCGAAGTGGGCGCTGAACTCAAGGGCCATCTGAGCCTGGATGACATTCTCTGCCGCTATGACGCGCACACTTTCTGTCTGCTGACGGCACCACTGCCAGTCAATGATGCCGCATCGCTAACGCGAACACTGCTCGACAGCGTGACCTCACAAATCTATGACATCAACGGCAAGCACGTCCCCTGCCAGATGAGTGGCGGCCTGGCAATGGTCGATGAAAATACCGTCAGCGCCTACCAGCTGATCTCGGAAGCACTGGAGTCATTGCGCCTGGCCAATCTGAAGGGCATCGATTTCAACGATGAGCAGCCGCAGCAAACGCACAAGCCGCAAAAGATCATCGATCAGGAATGGACGGAAAAAATGCGTGTGGCACTGAAAGAAGGACAGTTCCGCCTATTTTTTCAGCCAACCGTCGACCTCAGCCGGGAAATGCGTGATGCCTACAGCGTTTCAGTCAAGATCGCGCACGCCGACGGCGGCTTCGACAACGCTGCCGATTTCATGCCCAGCGCCGAGCGCACTGGCTACGCCAAAGGCATTGATCACTGGGTTATCGATGAAGCATTCCGTACCATTTCCGAGACCGCACAAGACGGCAGAAAACCCACGTTGTTCATCAAACTGACGCAAGGAACGCTGTATCACGAGGAAGACATCTCGTGGATCCGACGCCAGCTGGAGTCACGCCAGATCGATACCAGCCAACTGGTGTTCGAGTTCAACACCTCGTCACTGATCAACCATCTGCAACAAACCCGCCTGCTGATCGACGACCTCAAGCCGCTGGGTTGCCGCTTTGCCGTCGATGACTTCGGCACCTCGCTGAACCCGTTCCAGATTCTGCGCCATGTGGAGATCGACTTTCTCAAGCTCGATAGCTCTCTGACCCGGGACATCAGCAGCAACGACCAGCATCAGCAGCTACTCTCCTACATCACCCACCATGCACACGAACTGGGGCAGAAAGTGATTGCTCAACAAGTCGAGCACGGCGATCAGTTCTTCTTGCTAAAAGAGTTGGGTGTTGACTTCGTTCAGGGAGAGTTTCTCAGCAGACCGAAAGAGACACTGGAATTTGATTTTGAGTATCCAGACTGACCCCAGCACCTCCGGTATCCCAGCAGCAAAAAGGCCCTCCGAAGAGGGCCTTTTTTGTTGCCTGGCGCTTGTGATCAAGCAGCTCTGCGCAGCGCCTCGATACGCTCATCCAGCGGCGGATGGCTGGCAAACAGCTTTTTCCATTCACCACCGTGGATGCCGAACGCGGCCATTTCCGCCGGCATTTCTTCCGGCTCATGCGCCTGCTTGAGCCGTTCCAGCGCAGCAATCATCTTCTCGCGCCCGGCCAGGCGGGCACCACCGGCGTCGGCACGAAACTCGCGCCAGCGCGAAAACCACATGACAATGATGCTGGCGAGAAACGACAGCACAATCTGCGCGATCATCTGCGTAATGTAGTAGCCGAATCCGACACCCTCTTCATTCTTGAAGATAACTCGGTCGACAAAACGGCCAATGATCATGGCGAAGAAGTAGACGAAGGTATTCACGACACCTTGTATCAGCGTCATCGTCACCATATCGCCATTGGCCACATGGCTGATTTCATGCGCCAACACCGCCTCGACTTCATCCTGCGTCATGTTTTCGAGCAGCCCTGTGGACACTGCCACCAACGCATCGTTCTTGTTCCAGCCAGTCGCGAAAGCATTGGGATCGTGGGCATGGAAAATACCAACCTCCGGCATGCCAATGCCAGCCTGCTTCGCCTGACGCGCGACCACACTCATCAGCCATTGCTCGGTCGCATTGGATGGCTGTTCGATGATGTGAACGCCCATTGAGCGTTTCGCCATCATTTTCGACATGAACAGCGATATCAGCGCACCAGCGAAACCGATGACCGCTGATATCACCAGCATCCGGCTGTAACCACCCAGCTGGATGCCAAAGACGCTGGAGATGACCGACATCACCAGCGTCAGGATGATCATGATGGCAAAGTTGGTCGCCAGAAACAGCGCGATTCTCAGCATGTCTACCCCTTAGGTTTTGAATTCGTATGGCCCCCAATGATTGGGGCTTGGCCAGTCAATTTCAAGATGCCCGGTTTGTTGTGAACAATTCGTAACCACTCAGCACAACAGCTG
>CAZQXF010000126.1:0-7587 GCA_964596975.1 uncultured Thiotrichales bacterium
GCATCGGCGAGGGCAATGCCTGGGAGGAGTTGTTACAATTGGCGCTCAACTTGGCCGGGCAACCTGTACTGGAACAAATCGATGAGTGCTTTACCTGAAATTCAAACCGATATTCCCGCTTATATGCAGGGTGTTGGCGAGGCGGCGCGAGCGGCTTCGCGCGATGTCGCCGCATCTTCCACAGCCCAGCGCAATGCGGCGTTGCTGGCCATGGCTGACGCGATCCTGGTGCGCAGCGACAGCCTCAAGGCCGCCAATGCGCTCGATCTGGAAGCGGGCAGGGCCAATGGCCTGGATGCGGCATTGCTGGATCGGTTGGAGCTGACCGATGCGCGTATCGAAGGCATGGCCGAAGGGCTGCGGCAGATCGCGACCCTGCCTGATCCCGTCGGCCAGATCTCCGACATGAATTTCCGTCCCAGCGGTATTCAGGTGGGGCGGATGCGTGTGCCGCTGGGCGTGATCGGCATTATCTACGAGTCGCGTCCGAACGTGACCGCCGATGCCGCCGGCCTGTGTCTGAAGTCTGGCAATGCCTGTATTCTGCGCGGCGGCTCCGAGGCGATTCATTCCAACAAGGCGATTGCCGAGTGCATTCGCAGCGGCCTGACCGAAGCGGGTTTGCCGGCAGCGGCGGTGCAGGTCATCGAAACCACGGATCGCGCGGCCGTTGGCGAGCTGCTGAGAATGGAGGCTTTCGTCGATGTGATCGTGCCGCGGGGTGGCAAGGGCCTGATCGAGCGGGTCAGCCGTGAGTCACGGGTGCCGGTGATCAAGCATCTCGACGGTATCTGCCATGTCTATATCGATGCCGATGCGGACGAGCAAAAGGCGCTAGATATCGCGCTGAACGCCAAGACGCATCGCTATGGCGTCTGCAACGCGATGGAGACCTTGCTGGTCGATACCGCTGTTGCCGCTGAAACGCTGCCGAAGCTGAAATCGCTTTTCGATGAGAAGGGCGTTGAATTACGCGGCTGCGCGCGCACGCGAGACGTTCTGCCGGACATCAAGCCAGCCAGCGATGCAGACTGGGATACCGAGTATCTTGCCCCGATCCTGTCGATTCGCGTCGTCGATGGGCTCGATAGCGCCATCGACCACATCAACACGCACGGCTCCCAGCATACCGATTCGATCGTCACCGAAAACGTCACCAAGGCGCGGCAGTTCCTGCGCGATGTGGATTCCAGTTCGGTCATGGTCAACGCCTCGACCCGATTCGCCGATGGCTTCGAATATGGCTTGGGCGCCGAGATCGGCATCAGCACCGACAAGCTGCACGCACGCGGGCCGGTCGGGCTCGAAGGGCTGACGACCCTGAAATACATCGTCATGGGCGATGGCCACGTGCGCGAATGATTGGTCTGTTTGGCGGTACTTTCGACCCGATCCATTTTGGCCATCTGCGTCCGGCGCTGGAGGTCTTCGAAAGCCTGGCGCTGGATGAGCTGCGTTTCATCCCCTCGCATATCACGCCACATCGCGATCAGCCCGCCCGCTCGACCGAGGATCGCGCTGAAATGGTAGCGCTGGCCATCCGCGACCAGCCCGGGTTCGTGCTGGACACCTGCGAACTGGAGCGCGACCGGCCCTCCTACACGGTCGATACCCTGGCTTTGATGCGTGAGCGCTATGGCCAGAACAAGCCGCTACTGCTGATCATGGGCCGCGATGCCTTTGCCGGCCTGCCGAGCTGGCACCAGTGGCAGCGTCTGCTGCAACTGGCGCATATCGTGGTCATGGCGCGTCCCGGTGATTTCCCGGACAGCGCAGGTTTTCCGGGTGATTATGTCGAATCCCGCCGGGTCGATGATGTGGCCGATTTGCGCCAGCGAGCAGCGGGCAGTATTCTGCGCGTTCCTGTCACCCAGCTCGATATTTCCGCCACCAACATCCGCGCGGCGCTGAAGCAGGGCAAGTCGGTGCGATACCTGCTTCCCGAGGCGCTGCGCGATCACATCCATTCCCGTCACCTATACAGTTAGCGTTCATGACCGAAAAACCATCCATCTCCCGCGAAGAACTCCTGAAAATCGTTATCGATGCGCTCGAAGAGCTGAAGGCGAAAGACATCAAGATCATCGACGTGCAGGGCAAGACCTCTGTCACCGATGTCATGGTGATCGCTTCGGGAACATCGACCCGCCACGTCAAGGCGCTGGCTGATCATGTGGTCTATCAGGCCAAGCATGTCGCGGGTCTGCAACCGCTGGGCACCGAGGGCGAAATGTCGATGGACTGGATGCTGGTCGATCTGCTTGACGTGGTGGTGCATATCTTCACCCCCGAGGTGCGCGACTTCTACAACCTCGAAAAGCTGTGGGAGACGCCTTCTTCTGACGCTGCTGCCTCGGAATAGTGCGTATCGACCTGATCGCTGTCGGCACGCGAATGCCGAAGTGGGTGGAGGATGGCTACCAGGAATATGCGCGCCGCATGCCACCCGATTGTCGCCTCAATTTGCGAGAAATTCCGTCAGGCCAGCGTGGCAAGAACGCCGATGTCGCCAGAATCCTGCAACAGGAAGGCAAGGCGATGCTTGCCGCCGTGCCCAAAGGCAGCCGGATCGTTGCCCTGGATGTGAAGGGCAAGCCCTGGAGTACGCCCGAGCTGTCCCGGCAGATGGACAACTGGATGCAGGGCGGTCGCAATATCGCCATTTTGATCGGCGGCCCGGAAGGATTTTCTCCTGACTGTCTCGCTGCATCCGAGCTGCGCTGGTCGTTGTCACCGTTGACCTTTCCCCACCCGCTCGTGCGCGTGATTGTCGCCGAGCAGTTGTATCGGGCACTGAGCCTGTTGCGTAACCACCCCTACCACCGAGCGTGATCTGGCGCGTCTGGCGCTGTGAGACAGGCAAGTGAGGTGTTGGGTTTGTCTCCCAATCCCGCCGATCAGTCTGACGGACTGCCCCGTCTGGGTTGGCGATGTGTAAGATGGCAGTGCGGCTGGCAGGAAGCCCCGCACGGTTCAGAAGGGTGTCAGATCATGACGCCCCTGGCGTCTGGCAACAGGGAGGTTTGGAATATGCTAGAGCTTCAGAGTTTGAGAGGTGAACATCGCCAATGGTCGCCACAGTTCGCGGGCTCCGATCGGGCAACGGGGGCAGCCGTGTCACCGCTGCTGATTGCGTCGGGGTCGTGGTCAAAGCTCCGCGCCGGGGCAACACGGCTGGCCAGAGAGGCTTCGGTGCCCTTGGTTGTCGTAAAGTTGTCAGCGTTGTGCGGTGATTGCTGGCGCGGCAGCGATCGTGAGATCAACAGACTCTTCAGTCACCCGGCCAACCGGAAGGCAACCGTCGTTATTCGCGGTGCTGATCCGCTTTTGGCTGCGGCGGAAGATCCTCGTTTCCATTATCTGCTACAACGTATCCATGCGCATCGGGGGACAGTGATCCTGGCAGTTGATGGGGAGCCGGATTCGCTGGTTGGTCTGGATATCGAGATCGTCGATCTGCACTGAAAAAGCCCGCAGGTATCGGGATCAGGTGACATCCTGGGCTTGATATCCTGCAAGATCTCGGGCGCTTCGCGTCAAGCGCAATAGTGTTTATTGACATTTATTCTCCTGGTTGCCTCTTCATTGGGCTTTGGGTGTAAGATTGCATTACCCCATCCAAAAATGTCGAACAATTCCGGAGGTCTCCCGATGAAATTCCGTTTCCTTAGCCTGCTGGCTGTTTCCGCGATGGTGTTGGCCAACGCCGTTGCTGCCGACCCGATCGTGATCAAGTTTTCCCACGTTGTTGCAGAAAATACACCCAAAGGCCAGATGGCCAATAAGTTCAAGGCGCTGGTGGAAGAGCGTCTCGCTGGCAAGGTGAAAGTCGAGGTGTTCCCGAACTCTCAGTTATTCGGCGACAACAAGGTATTGGAAGCCATGTTGCTTGGTGATGTGCAGATGGCGGCACCATCACTATCGAAATTCAAGCGTTACACGAAAAAATTGCAGTTGTTCGATCTACCATTTCTGTTCAATGACCTGCATGCGGTGGAAAAGTTTCAGCAAAGCCCCGAAGGGCAGAAGTTGCTGCATGCCACGGAAAAGAAAGGCATCATCGGGCTCGGCTATCTGCACAATGGCATGAAGCAGTTGTCGGCCTCGAAGCCGTTGCGCGTGCCAGAGGACGCCAAAAACCTGAAATTCCGCATCATGTCTTCCGATGTGTTGGCGGCCCAGTTCAAGGCGCTCGACGCCATGCCGCTGAAAAAGCCGTTTTCCGAGGTGTTCACGCTGCTGCAAACCAAGGCCATCGACGGCCAGGAAAACACTTGGTCGAATATTTATTCGAAGAAATTCTTCGAGGTTCAGCCGTATATCACCGAGTCCAATCACGGTGTGCTGGACTACATGGTCGTCACGTCGGCCGAGTTCTGGAACGGTCTTCCTGACGACATTCGCGGCGAGCTGAAAAAGGCGCTGGACGAGGCGATCGCGTTGGGCAACAAGGTTGCCTATGAGAAGTCGGTGGCCGATCGCCAGGCGATCATCGATTCAGGACGTTCCGAAGTCATCACCTTGAAACCGGAAGAGCGCGCCAAATGGGTCGCAGTCATGAAACCGGTATGGAAGCAGTTCGAAGGGCAGATTGGCAAAGACTTGATCGACGCGGCATACGCAGCGAATCAGTAGCAGAGCAGGTCGACTACCCAGTCCGTAGGTTGGGCTAAGCGCAGCGAGCCCAACAAGCGGCTTGGCAGGCAATCGTCACCCATGATCAAGCTGATTCACCGCATCGAAGAATCGATCATCGCCCTGCTGCTGGTGGCGATGACGCTGCTGGTGTTCGCTGATGTGGTGATGCGCTTCGGCTGGGGGACCGGGTTTCTCTGGTCGCAAGAGCTGACGCTGAATCTGTCGGCATGGTTTGTCTTGTTCGGCATCAGTTACGGTCTCCGCGTCGGCGCGCATATTGGTGTCGACGCGGTGGTGCGGCTGTTGCCTGATCGGCCCCGGCGTATCGCCACGCTGCTGGCGATTTTTTTCTCCCTCGTTTATTGCGCCCTGTTTCTCTATGGTGGCTGGGTCTATCTGTTCAAGATGTACCAGCTGGGCATTGGCATGGAGGATCTCAAACTGCCGCAGTGGCTGGTGGCGAATCTCTCCGAGGAGACGCTGGCATTCTGGACCATCGACGCTGACGATCCACTGTTCCCGCTATGGGCATCGCAAAGTATCATTCTGATCGGCATGCTGCTGTTTGCGATTCGCCTGTTGGAGATGTTCTGGTTGGTGGCGACGGGGCAGCAGGATGGTTTTCATCAGACGACCGAAGCGGATGAAAGCCTGCATCTGGCGAAAGAACTCGCCGACGAGTTGGAGCAGGTGCAACGATGACCTCGGCAGCATTGTTCGCGATGTTGTTCCTGTTCATGGTCCTCGGCATGCCGGTGGCGGTCGCGCTGGGGTTATCCAGTGTTGCGACGATTCTGTTCTTTTCCGATGACTCTCTGTCATCGGTTGCGCTGAAGCTGTTCGAGGCGCTGTCCGAGCACTACACGCTGCTGGCGATTCCGTTCTTCATTCTTTCGTCCGCGTTCCTCTCTACCGGTGGTGTGGCTCGTCGACTGATCACCTTTGCCGTCAATCTGGTCGGGCATATCCGTGGTGGTCTGGCCATGGCCTCGGTGATGGCCTGCATGATGTTTGCGGCCGTGTCCGGCTCATCCCCCGCCACCGTTGCGGCAATCGGCACGATTGTCATTGCGGGTATGGTGCGCTCCGGCTACCCGGAGAAATTTGCGGCGGGCGTTATTGCCAATGCGGGCACCCTGGGCATTCTCATTCCGCCGTCGATCGTCATGCTGGTCTATGCCGCAGCAACCGAAGTATCGGCGGCGCGGATGTTCATGGCAGGGTTTATTCCCGGTTTGATGATGGGCTTCTTTCTGATGGTCGCCATCTACATTGTGGCGCGGGTAAAAGGCTATCCGTCGCAGCCATGGCCAGGGTTTCGCGAATTGTTCAAATCGGGGTTGATTGCATCCGGCGGGCTGATGCTGATCGTCATCGTGCTGGGTTCGATCTATGGTGGCATTGCCAGCCCAACCGAGGCGGCGGCGGTGTCGGCGGTCTATGCGTTTCTGGTATCGGTTTTTGGTTATCGCGACATGGGGCCGTTGAAACATGTGCCCTGGCGCAAGAAAGGCGAGGGTGCAGTCAGTGTTGTCGTGCGAAACACGCTGCAGATGGCATGGGCACTCCCCAAAAGCGTGTTCGATGCCGAGGTTCGCGAAACGATCCTGGATGGTGCCAAGGTTGCCATCATGCTGCTGTTCGTCATCGCCAATGCCATGCTGTTTGCGCATGTGCTGACCACTGAGCGTATTCCGCACATCATCGCCGAAACCATCGTCCACTGGGGGCTGGAGCCCTGGCTGTTTCTGGTCGTCGTCAATCTGCTACTACTGGCCGCCGGTAATTTCATGGAGCCTTCCGCCATTTTGCTGATCATGGCACCGATACTCTTCCCGATTGCGATGAAACTTGGTATCGATCCGATCCATCTGGGCATCATCATGGTCGTCAATATGGAAATCGGCATGCTGACCCCGCCGGTGGGATTGAACCTGTTTGTCACCGCCGGCATCACCGGGCACAGCATCGGCTGGGTCATCAAAGCCGCCTTGCCGTGGCTGATGCTGCTGCTGTTGTTCCTGATGATTATTACCTACGTGCCGCAGGTGTCGCTATTTCTGCCGGAATATATCGACTACCTCAAGGGTTATAACTGAACCGCATTGCTCGCCAGCTGATATAGCTGGCGTATTTCCTCTGGCCATCGTGTTTCGTCGATGGTCTCCAATACCATTGGAATCTCGTCGAACCGATCATCGTTCATGATGTAGCGGAAGGCTTCCCAGCCGATCTTGCCCAGGCCAAGACTCTGGTGCCGATCGACTCTCGCGCCGAGATCGGGTTTACTGTCGTTGAGGTGCATGCCGCGCAGGTATTGAAAGCCGACGACAGCGCCAAACTCGGCGAAGGTTTTCTCACAGGCGTCGATGCTGCGTAGGTCGTAGCCGGCGACGAAGATGTGGCAGGTATCAATGCAGGCGCCAACCCGCTGCTTATCGTCGACCTGTTCGATAATGCTCGCCAGATGTTCGAACCGGTAGCCAACGTTCGAGCCTTGCCCCGCAGTTGTCTCGATGACGGCGGTAACGCCTTCGGTTTGCGTGAGCGCCAGGTTGATGGACTCGGCCACGCGTGCGAGGCAGTCATCCTCGCTGATCTTTTTCAAATGGCTGCCGGGGTGAAAATTCAATAATTTCAGTCCCAATTGTTCACAGCGCCGCATTTCATCGATAAAGGCGTCGCGGGACTTTTTCAGTGGTTCGGCTTCAGGGTGTCCCAGATTGATCAGGTAGCTGTCATGAGGGAGTACATGCTCAGCCGCAATACCGACTGCGTTGAGGTTGGCGCGAAAAGCGGCAATGCTTTCTTCAGTCAGTGGCTTGGCCTGCCATTGACGCTGATTCTTGGTGAACATGGCGAACGCCCGGGCGCCAATGGCCTGAGCATTCAATGGCGCATTCTCCACGCCGCCTTTGATACTGACATGTGCGCCGACTCGTTTCATTG
>CAZQXF010000127.1:0-7575 GCA_964596975.1 uncultured Thiotrichales bacterium
GGCAGTTGCGCGTCAAACTGCTGATGCAGGTAATGGCTGTCGATATCGTCGGCTGCTTCTTCGAAGTCTAGGCGAATGAGTTGCTGATGCCGGCTCAGTACGCGGAGTTTGGTGATTGTCGGGTGACCATCGATCCGGCTGAAATGGCATTGCACACCGGGCTGGTTTTCCAGGCAGTGCTGCAAGGCGTCGGCGGCTTCATCGTTGCCGGTGATGCCGAGCAGTTGTGCCTGCCCACCCAGCGCGGCGATGTTCAGCGCCACATTGCCCGCACCACCGGCACGATCTTCCAGCTCGCTGATGCGCACGACGGGTACCGGCGCTTCGGGGGAAATGCGCGAAGTCGCGCCCTGCCAGTAGCGGTCGAGCATGACATCCCCGGCAATGAGGATGTTCAGACCGGAGAAGTCGGGCAGTCGGAGTGACATCTGTGGCTCAATCGCCGGCGCTCATGCGGTAGTGCGCACCACAGTAAGGGCAGGTCGCTATTGCACCGGGTGTTTCGTCGATAGCCAGGAAAACACGGGGATGTGATGCCCACAGCTTGTCGTCATCGCCGGGGCAGTGCAGCGGAAGATCCGCAGCGGTGATGGGGATCTCACGCGTGCTGGGGGTGGCGGTATTACTCATGTCCAAAGGCTCCGGAGGATCAGGCGACGGGGGTCAGCCAGTGGTTGAATTTCTCGACACGGCCGTGGACGACGTCGAAATAGAGGGATTGCAGCTTTTCGGTGATCGGGCCGCGTGTGCCGTTGCCGACGGGGCGGTTGTCGAGTTCGCGGATCGGGGTCACCTCGGCCGCAGTGCCGGTGAAAAAGGCTTCGTCAGCGATGTAGATTTCGTCCCGGGTGATGCGTTTTTCGACGATGTCGATGCCCAGCTCGGCGGCGAGCTGAAACAGCGTGTTGCGGGTGATGCCGTTCAGCGCGGAGGTCAGGTCAGGCGTGTAGATGACGCCGTCGCGAATGACGAAGATGTTTTCGCCGCTGCCTTCGGCGACGAAGCCCTCGACATCGAGCAGCAGCGCTTCGTCGTAACCGTCCTGCACGGCTTCCTGCAACGCCAGCATCGAGTTGATGTAGTGGCCGTTGGCCTTCGCCTTGCACATGCTGATATTGACGTGGTGGCGGGTGAACGACGAGGTTTTGATGCGAATGCCCTTTTCCATGTTTTCCGCGCCGAGGTATGAGCCCCATTCCCAGGCGGCGACGGTGACATGGACCTTGAGGTTGTCGGCGCGCAGACCCATGCCTTCAGAGCCGTAGAACATCATGGGCCGGATGTAGGCCGAATCGAGATTGTTCTCGCGTACCGCCGCGATCTGTGCCGCATTGATGTCGTCGCTGCTGAACGGGCAGTTCATGCTCATGATCTTGGCTGAGTCGAACAGGCGGCGGGTGTGCTCTGGCAGGCGGAAGATCGCCGTGCCCTGGTCGGCATGATAGGCGCGTACGCCCTCGAATACGCCCATGCCGTAGTGCAGCGTGTGCGTCAGCACATGTACTTGTGCCTCGCGCCAGGGAACCATTTCCCCGTCGAACCAGATCAGACCGTCGCGATCAGCCATGGACATCGTCAGCAATCTCCGCAAAGTATTGTGATAGTGGCTCGGAACCTGTCCGAGCCACCAAGCTTGTTGTGATCGGCCAGCCTCGACCGTCAGCTTTCCAGGAAGCGTTGCCAGCAGTGCCGCACCAGCTCGCGTTCCCGGATAAAGGCGTCAGCAGGCAGTCGTGCCGACTTGCCCTGCAAGTTGAGCCGGTGGATTTTATCACGCATTGCACGATATGCATCTATCAACTGCTGCGCTGTTTCCGCATCGATGATGCCGCTATCCGCTAGGGTGACGAGAATGCGGATGTTGTCGGTCCAGCGGGTCAGCTCTCGATGTTCGGCGGCATGGGCCAGCACGAGGTATTGCACGATGAACTCGATGTCGGTAATACCCCCGGGCGACTTCTTCAGGTCGAAGAAATCGGCATCCAGCACCTTGTGCTCCTGCCACATGGTTGCACGCATCTTGCGTACTTCGGTGCGTAACGCCGTGTGATCACGAGGCCGTGACACAATGGCTGCGCGCAGTGCCGTGAATGATGCCGATAGTTTCTTCGGGCCCGCTACCGGCCGGGCCCGTACCAGCGCCTGATGTTCCCAGATCCAGGCTTCTTTTTCCTGATATTGACGAAACGCCTCCAGGCTGGAGACCAGCAAGCCGGATTTGCCGCTCGGGCGCAGCCGGGTATCGACCTCATAGAGTTCGCCGGCGGCTGTCAGCGTCGTCAGCAGACTGATGATGCGGGCGGCAAGGCGGGAGAAGAAGATGGCGTTGTCAACGCTGCGCTCGCCGTTCGTGTGCTGCTGCGTACCTTGTGAGTCGTGGATGAACACGATGTCGAGATCGGACTGGTAGCCCAGTTCATAGCCCCCCAGTTTGCCGTAACCGACGATGATGAACTCGGCCCGATGGCGTTCATTATCCAGCTGGTATTCCGGCTCACCGTGGCGTGCGGCTGTTTTTTGCCAGGCCAGTGCCAACACCTTCTCCAGCGTCACCTCGGCGATCCAGCTGAGGTGGTCGCTGACTTTCATCACCGGCAGCGCGCCAACGATGTCGGCAGCGGCGACGCGGAACACCTGTGCATGTTTGAAATGGCGCAGTTGATCCATTATCTGCTCTTCGTCATCGTCACGGATGCGCTCGAACTGCTCCTCCAGCATCCGTTGCAGTTGTTGACGGCCGGGTGGGTGGTACAGTGCGTCGGGGCTGATCAGTTCGTCGAGCAGAATCGGGTGTTTCGCCAGATAATCGCCCACCCAGGGGCTGGCCGACGACAGCCGGATGAGTTGTTCGAGTACCTGGGGTTGCTCCGCCAGTAATGAGAGATAGACGGTGCGTCGAGCGATGCCGGCCAGTAGATCCAGCAGGCGGACCAGCGTGTCGTCGGGGTTGTCTGTAGTGGATATATGGGTGAGCAACGCCGGAACGACACGGTTGAGACGAGTACGACCGTCTTCCGACAGCGCCTGAATACGGCGGTCGTCATGGAAGTTGCGCAACGCCTTCAGGCTGTCGTCAGGGCGCTGGAAACCAGCGGCTTGCAGATAGCCGCTGGCATCGACCGTCTCATGTCCGTCCAGCGCCAGCCACAGCGTCTCCATGCTCTGCTGCAAGGGGTCGGCTGCGGTGGTTTCTTCGCTGCCGAAGACCTGCTGGAAGTGGTGGCTGACGCGTCTGCGATGGCTGTTCAAGGCGGTGTAGAAGCTGTCCCAGTCATCGAAACCCATGCCGACGGCAATCCGTGTGCGCTCGTCCTCCTGCTCCGGCAGCTTGTGGGTCTGCTGGTCATTGACCATTTGCAGATGGTTCTCGGCGATGCGCAGGAAGTGGTAGGCGGCCAGCAGTTCCTCACTGGCCTGTGTTGGCAGCAATCCGCGTTCGCCAAGATAGTGCAGCGTCGGCAGCAGATGCGGGCTGCGCAGGTGGCGGTCGCGCCCGCCATAGGTGAGCTGGAAGACCTGGGTGATGAACTCCACCTCGCGGATGCCACCCGGCCCGGTTTTGAGGTTGTCGCCCTGACCCTTGCACGCCGCTTCGATGCTGATCAGTTGCTTCATTTCACGCATCGAAGCGAGGCTGCCGTAGTCCAGATAGCGGCGGTAGATGAAGCCTTCCAGTCGTTGCAGCAGTTGCTGGCCCGCAGCCTTGTCGCCGGCGATCACACGTGCTTTCAGCAGCGCATAACGCTCCCATTCCCGACCGTGGTGCTGGTAATAGGCCTCCATCGCGTTGAAGTGCGTCACCAGTGCACCCGAGGCGCCAAATGGCCGCAAGCGCATATCGACGCGAAACACGAAGCCGTCAGCGGTCTGGCTGTGCAGCGCGTTGATCAGCCGTTGTCCCAGCCGGGTGAAGAACTGGCTGTTATCCTGCGGGCGCCGCCCATCGGTCGAGCCCGCGTTGGGGTAGGCGAAGATCAGGTCTATATCGGAAGAGAAATTCAGCTCGCGGCCGCCCAGCTTGCCCATGCCGAGCACGATCAGTTGCTGGCGATTGCCTTCGCTGTCGCGCGGCACGCCGGCGCTCTGCTGGCAGTGGTCGTGGTAGAGCCATGTCAACGCCTGATCGACCAGCACTTCGGCGAGATCCGAACAGGCGAGCATGGTTTCTTCCAGATCGGCCAGCCCCAGCAGGTCACGCCAGGCGATGCGAAACATCTCTGTGTTACGCAGCTTGCGCAGCAGGGTCAGCAATTGCGGCTCGTCCGTAACGCTGGCGAACATGGCCTGTATGTATTGGCGAAAGCGTTCGCTGTCGTGGTGTTCTTCCAGCCGCCCGGATTGCCATAGCGCCTTGAAATCATCCGCGCGGCGACTGCACCAGTTGGCGGCAAAATCGCTGAGGCTCCATACTCGCTGCAGGGCACGTTGCGCTGATTCGTCGAGTTCGGTGAAGAATGGGTTTGCGGAGATCAGATCCTGCCAGCGTTGCTCCGTGCGCTTGCGGAGCGCGTCGGGTAGCTGGGGTTGCGCTGTGCTTTCGGCCATGTTCGTCCTGCCTTTTGCGTGAATCATAGTGGAAGCTGATCTGGATGCCCACTTCAATCACGTCGGTTTCCGAATGGTGGACGTACTCATTCAATGAAATGTTTTCGGTTGCTGATGGGGATGATGCTTGCGCTGGCGGGTGCATTGGTGCTGGCTGGCCCTGAAGCGCCCCAAACTATCGGGCCGGCGCGCGTGTATCAGACCTCGGGAGACTACCAAACCATCAAGGCGTTTCTCCTTGCTGAGATCCGGGGGCGGGGCCTGGTCGTCAACCGCATCGGCGATGTCAATGACATGCTGGGGCGTACGGCAGGTGCAGTGGGTGCCACCGTTACGGCGTACCGCCATGCCGAGGCGATTCTGTTTTGCAAGGCCGATTTGTCGCATAACATCACCAATGCCAATATTCACAATATCGTGTTGTGTCCGTATTCGATCGTGATCTATGAGCCGCGATCCCGGCCGGGTACGGTTTTTCTCGGCTATCGTGGCACGGGCAGCGAACTCCCTGCCGTCCGCATTATCAATCGGCTGCTCGATGAGATCATTCAGCAGGTCGTCGACATGTGAGAGGGAGGCGCGTAGCCTGAGATGATGCCATCCGGAGGGAGCGTCACCGTGCAGTTCACTCGTCATCTTGTCATGCTGATACTTGCATCCGGGGTTGCCAGTGGTGAAGACTTCTCCCATGCAGTGCCGATGCTGGAGAAGGGCACTGCGACGTATTACGTGGTGGCAGCAGTCGGTGGGCAGACCGTTGATTTGCTGGTGGATACCGGTGCGGGGTATGCAACATTGAACCGGAATATCATTGCGCTATTGCGCCATGCCGGGGTGGCGCGGCGCACTGGCGCCATTGAAGCTGTACTGGCCAACGGGCAGTCGGTCGAACTGCCAATCTACACCATCAGTGCGTTGAATCTCGGCGGTTGTGTTGTAAAAAACGTCGAAGTGGCGCAAACGCCGCCGAATGCGCGCAACCTGCTGGGGTTGAGCGTACTCAGGCAGACTGCGCCGTTCAGTTTTTCGCTGGAGCCGGCGGAGCTTCGCCTGAGCCATTGTGCCGCTGTCGTGGCCCGGAATGAAGACGATGCCGCGCCCGTTTCAGATCAGCCAGACTTGGACGGCGCCAGCCATAGCCCTTGAATCTCCATGTCACCCACGTCTATTGAGGGTGTCGTTAAACGACACCCTGTTATTGCTATGAGGCCGGGTAAGAAATTGGCTCAATCCGGCGTGAATGCTTCCTTGGGCACTGCCTGTCCATTCTTGCAGACGACGATTTCGCCTTCTTCCAGCGCCACCCAGTTTTCTTTCGTCAACGGTACGCTGGCGGCCATGAATGCTTTTTGACCGGGTGTTTTCGACGACAGGATCAGGCCCTTGATCGGCAGTTGTTGTGATTTTGCTTCGCAGCTGCGACAGAGCCAGTAGAGACCAGGTGGGCGCGGTGGCTCGTCGCTGGACTGGCTGCGTTTGTGCCCGTGGAGGAAAACGTATTCGCCGTCGGAGTAGATGAAGTTGGCTGTGCCCAACGGACGCAGGTCGCGCGCGAATGCGGCAATGCAGGCGTAGCGTTGCCGCAGATCGGGTGTGGTCGCGCCTCCCCATAGCGTTTGCAGGCGCTGCAACAACAGGCAGAAGGCGTATTCCGAGTCAGTATTACCGATTGGACGAAAGTGACAGTCGTGCAGTGGAAAACGCGTCTCGATGTCGAGCAGATCGCCGTTGTGGGCAAACACATGTACTCGACCGCAGAGTGGGCGTTGAAATGGCTGGGTATTGCGCAGGGAGACTTCGCCCTGCGTTGCCAGGCGGATATGGGAGATGGCGATCTTGCTGGAGAACGCATTGTTGCGGATGAAGTTGACAGTCGGGCTGTTGGCGGCGGGGATCGGTTCGCGGAAGATCTGCGTGTCATGCCCGTCGTGAAAGGCAATACCCCAGCCATCCTTGTGCGCTGCGGTGAGACCGCCGTTACGGGCGAAACATTCGAGTGAAAAGGAGATGTCGGCCGGATAACGGCTCGACATGGCAAACAACTCACACATCGTCGTTCCCGTGCGGCCGTGCGTTGCCGGCGTCACGCTCCGCCTGTGCCTTGAGCTTTGCCTGGATGAACTTGCTGTGCGGCAGGTAGAGCAGGTCGGCAATACGTCGGATCTGATGCTCCTCGTAGTGGTCTAGCACGCCATCGGCGAATGCCACCCGCCAGCAGTCAGTGATGACCTGCTGTTTCTGTTCCGGGGTGAAGTGTTCGTTGATGATTTTCAGCGTGGGGTGCAGTGAGACGTGCTCCGCATCGCGCTGGCGTGCCTCCTGGAACAGTGCTTCTGCCGCCTGCCTGTCGAGATCGAACAGCGTCGCAAGGCGCGAGACAATCGTCTGAACTTCACTGTCCTGCCATTCGTTGTCGGCCTGGCCGATCTCGATCAGCAACAATGCGGCTGCGATGCGCAGGTCTTTTTCACTGGGAGTGGATGTTTTGTCCGGGCCGGACAGCCGACCGAACAAATCTTGAATGAGCTTGTGCATGGGGTACATTGTACCCGGTTGTTCGAACAATGCTCTGGTATCATTGCGTGAAACAATTCTCGGAAACCCTTGATGCCACCCCTGAGTTCGCTGGTTGTCTACACCGATCTGGACGGCACACTGCTGGATCATCACAGCTACTCCCATGCAGCCGCCAGACCAGCCCTGGCGTTGTTACGTGAGCACGATGTGCCTGTCGTGCTGGCATCGAGCAAGACCTTCCCGGAGCTGGCCGATCTCGCCCGTGAATTGGCGCTGGAATACCCCGTGATCGGCGAAAATGGCGCGTTTGTGGCCTGGCCAGCATCGTTTCCGCTGACGGCGGACTTCGATCAGGCACATGAGGGCTACCGGTTTCGCTACTTTGGCCGCAGTTATGACGGGATTCTGAGCGTGCTGAGGCTGCTGCGCCGTAACCCCGGCATGGCATTCTCCGGGTTTTCCGATTGGAGTATCGACGAGCTGATGGCGCGCACCGGGCTTGAGCGAGCGGCT
>CAZQXF010000128.1:0-7570 GCA_964596975.1 uncultured Thiotrichales bacterium
CTTACAGCTGATCAACGTGCACCAAGATAAGAGAGTGGATCCACCGGCTTGCCACGTAGTCGCAACTCGAAGTGCAATTCCGGTGCATTGGTGTGGGGGTCGCCGAGTTCGGCGATTTTCTGACCACGTTTGACTTCATCGCCTTCAACGACCAGGCGCTTGCGATTCTGGGCATAGGCGGAGAGGAAATCCGGCGAGTGCTGGATGATGATCAACTCACGGTATCCCTTCAGACCATTGCCACTGTAGACCACCGTGCCCGCCTCGACTGCCTTCACCGCCTGACCGTTCCGGCCCTGAATCCGAATGCCCTGACGGCCGGGTATGGCGGCATTGAAACGTTGTACCAAGCGACCGTGCAGCGGCCAGCGCCAGGAGAGTTTGCGTGGCTTGGCCGTCGGTTTTGAGATTGTGGGGCGCGCTGTACGGGAAGGCGCAGACACTGGCGCTGCAGGGGGCACCTTGGCTACACCATTCTTCGGCGGTAGCGTAGATGCCGGTGGCTTCACCGCCACATGCTGTTGCTGCCGAGGCGGGGATGGTTGCACCGGCGACCGGCTCACAACAGCCGGTTTTGCCCGCGTCGGCTTTCTGGCAACGGTGGGGTGATATCCTGGCGGCGGGCTCATCACCAGTCGCTGCCCGGGATAGATCGTGTAGGGTGGTTTGAGCCGGTTCCACGCCATCAGATCGCGGACATCGACATTGAAACGCCAGGCGATGGTGTACAACGTGTCGCCATGATGGACATGATAGTAGTTGGCGACATTGCGAATGTTGTGAGGCCGCTCAGCCGGCCCACAGCCAGACATCATCGCGACCAGCAACACTATCGCTCCCATCCCCACCGCCCATCGCAGTGGTGTTGATGGGCCCCGCACTCGCCAAAACACTAGCGCCATCGACGCGGTACCATGCGGTTGCCCTCACTCAACGCAGATTGAGCCATAACAGTGCAGCAACGACAATCGCTACCAATCCCCAACCGAGCCACTCGACGTACTGTCGGATCTTCGGCTCCATCGCCGGACCCAACCAGCGGACCAATGCTGCGATCAGGAAGAATTGCGAGGCGCGCCCCACGATCGAGGCCAGCACGAATGGCAACAATGCCAGCGATAGCGCACCTGCCGTAATCGTGAAAATCTTGTATGGAATGGGCGAAAAACCGGCCATCAACACCACCCAGGCACCGTACTGGCCAAACCACTGACGCGCTTTGGCAATCTGTTCGGCATGGCCGCTGAACAGCGGCTCGACCCACTCGAAGGCAAACTGACCGATGAAGTATCCGAGCACGCCGCCCAGTACCGATGCAACCGTCGTCAATAGCGCCAATCGCCACACTTTGGAGACATTGGCCAGACACATCGGCAACAGCATGACAGCCACCGGCACCGGAAAGAATGACGATTCAGCGAAGCTCACGGCCGCGAGATAACGCTCGGCATGCGGGTGACGCGACCAGCGCATGACGCGGTCATACAGACCTCCAAACATTCCTTGCAGCACTATACGGCTCCCTTCAACATTGGCACGAACTCCACCGGTTCGATCTCTTGCCGGACATATCCCTCGTCAGTCCGCTCTACACACACGAGTTGCTGGGGTCGACGATAGGCCCCCACCGGAACGACAATGCGCCCCCCAACTCTGACGAGTTGCAGTAACGCCTCTGGGAAAACCTCGGGCGCAGCGGTCACGATAATAGCGTCGAATGGTGCTTCACGCTTCCACGCCAACTCACCATCCGAATAGCGGCAACGAATGTTGCCATAGCCAAGTTGTTGCAACAGTCGACGGGTTTGCAAATACAGGGAATGAATGCGTTCCGAGGTAAATACTTCAGGCACCAACTGCGCCAGCACGGCCGCCTGATAGCCGGACCCGGTGCCAACCTCGAGCACCTTTGCCACCGGGCGTTCCATGATCAGCTCGGTCATTCTCGCTACGATATAGGGACGGGAGATGGTCTGCCCTGCCAAAATCGGCAGTGCCGTATCCTCGTAGGCGCGATGTGCCAGGGCTTCAGCCACGAACAGATGCCGCGGCACCTGGCGCATCGCCATCAGCACCTGCATATTGCGGATGCCCTGCTCGCCAAGCCGCTCCAGCATACGGTCACGGGTACGCTGCGAGGTCATGCCAATGCCGTGGTGTTGCTGACTGCTCACGGCATCGCATCCGCCAGCCATCCCGCCATCGGGGCAACCTGCGCATGACGGGTAAGATCGATCTGCAACGGCGTGACCGAGATGCAGCCCTGGTTCACCGCATGAAAATCCGTGCCTTCGCCGGCATCCTGCTCTGGCCCGGGCGGGCCGACCCAGAAGATCGTTTGACCGCGTGGGTCCATCGTCCGTGTCGCCGGCTCGGCCTTGTGGCGATGACCCAGCCGGGTGGCACGAAAACCATGGATTTTCTCCAGCGGCAGGTCGGGGACATTGATGTTCAAAATGACATCGGCCGGCAACGGTTCGACTTGCAACTTGTGCACAATCGTCTCTACCGCCCGGGCCGCCGTCTCCAGGTGCGTTGGCGCAAATGAACAGATCGACACCGCCAGCGCCGGCAGGCCAAGATGCCTTCCCTCCATCGCCGCAGCGACGGTACCCGAATAGATCACATCGTCACCGAGGTTGGCACCGAGATTGATCCCACTCACCACCATGTCCGGTTCTTCGTCCATCAGGCCGGTAATGCCCAGATGAACGCAGTCCGTCGGAGTGCCGTTGACCTTGTAATAGCCCGACTCCGTCAGCGTCGCTCGCAACGGATTTTCCAGTGTCAATGAATTGCTCGCACCACTGCGGTCGCGATCCGGCGCCACCACGGTAACCATCCCGAAGCCACGCATTGCGCCCACCAATGTATGCAATCCCGGCGAGAGATAGCCATCATCATTGCTGACCAGGATTCGCATCAGTGGAAACACACTGCCGCAAAACAACGGCACATCAAGGATTGGCTATCGACAGTCATCATGGGCAAATGTGATCTGAAACGTGGTGACAACCCTCGGTCAGCATGGCAAAGCACAGCTGCACCGAACGGGCGCGGAGGCGGTATGATACTGGAATTGATACCACCCGAGTAGAAACCCATGGCGCACAATCCGGATGACATGGCATTGTTTCGCGATGCCATCGGCGACGTTGATCCCGTCAAACACGACCGCGTCGAACACGAGCGGGAAAAACCTTCAGCCGAACCCCGGCAGTCTCAGATGGACGAAGCACGGGTGCTGCCTGACTCGATGAGCGATGAATATATCCTCGAAGACCTCCAGCCGGGCGACGAACTCAGCTACTGCGTACCCGGCTTGCAACCGATGCAATTCCGCAAGCTGCGACGCGGGGAATTTCGCCGCGAAGCCGAACTCGACCTCCATGGCATGACCGCTGAAAACGCACGCAAGGCACTGGCGCTGCTGCTACAGGAAGCCAGCGACGAAGGCTGGCGCTGTCTGCGCATCATCCACGGCAAGGGGTTGCGCTCTTCGAATGACGGCCCGGTACTGAAAAGCCGGCTCAACACCTGGCTGCGCCAGCGCAACGACGTGCTGGCTTTTTGCTCCGCCCCGCCCCGGGATGGCGGCACCGGCGCAGCCTACGTGCTGCTCAAGAAACGACGATGAGAACACGCTGTCAGTATGCGCCTCGATGAATGGCCAGAAACGCCGGAATCGCCTTTTCGAAACGCTGACGCGCTACCCGCTCGAACAGCAACAATTCGAACATCGACAGACCTGACAGCGACGGATTGATTCTGATGACTGTGCCATTCCTGCCCTGCACCACGATCATCTTCGTCCAGCGGTTCCAGGAGACATCGCTGATCGCCTCCCAAGGTATCTGCGCCGTGCCAAATACACCATGGGTCCGGATCCCGGCGTCATCCAGCACCACCTGTCGGGTCCATGCCTCCGCTGCGATGCCGCCGGCAGCAATCGCCAGCACCGGGAGGATCCAGCCCAGCAGCTGACGATACGATGCCGTCAGCAGCGTGGTGTCGTTCACCATCACCAGCAGCAGCACCAACACGATCAACGGCAACACCAGCGCCGCCAGTTTGATCGACGTGCAATAGTGCATGACCACCGCACGCGGCCCGGCATCAGGAAAATCGCGCGTGCCTCTGGCGGCCTTGAACAAAAGCCATGAAACCAGCTGCGCCGTCACGATTGCAGCCAGCAACAAAAAAAAAGTAGCCATCGTATTCCCCAGAAAAGCGGTATCTACCCGGTATGACAACCGCTGGGGATAGAAGTTTGCTGATCTAACCGCTTACCGCCATTTCGACAGCGCTCGGCAGCTGAAAAACGAAACAGCTCACCTTTTGATGGTGTTACCGCTCAGCCACCCCGCTCAGCTGCGACCGAAGCTTTCAGTCCCTCGCTCAGACCGGGATAACGCAATGCCACTCCCGGGATCGATAACATCTTGCGGTTATCCAGGCGCCTGGATTCCCGCAGATAGGACATCATCCCCGCCGACAGCTGACCGTCTGCTTCGGCCAGGTCAATCAGCGGTGGCCTGGGCAGGCCGACAGCATCGGCCACCCGGTTGAAATAGTCGGTCATGTTGCCAGGATGGCCGTCACTGACATTGTAGATCTCCCCCGATGGTGCGTAGCGCATTGCTTGGTGACACACCGTGACAAGATCATCCACGTGAATCCGGTTGGTCCATGGTGCATCAGTCTCCGCCACCATCGGCAGACCCTTGCGCAGCCGCGCTAGCGGCAACCGTCCAGGGCCGTAGATACCGGCAACGCGCAATATCACCGTTTCAACGCCATGTTCCCGGGCCCAACGCTGCAACTGCTGCTCCGCATCGAGACGTCGCTGCGCGCGCTCGACCGCGGGTGCGACTGGCCGCGTTTCATCGATCCACTCGCCATTGCAGTTCCCATAGACGCCACTGGTACTGATCAGCAGAATCCGCTGCGGCAGATGCTCCTGTTCCAGCAATCCCAGAAAACGGGGTAACCGCGAATCATGCTTGCCTTCTGCAGGCGGCGGGATGAAATAGTAGATTTGCGCTGCCGTCGGCAGCAGCGTATCTGCGGAAACGGTTCGGTCAAGGTCAATCGCTGCGATACTGCTGTATTGACCTTGCAGAGGTTCTACCGACACCGGACTGCTGACGAGCGCATGTACCATTGCGCCATCATCCGCCTGCAAGCGCCGGGCCAGCCTCTGGCCCACATAGCCACATCCTGCAATCAACACGGATGACATCGTTTTGCGTACCTCATTGGTTTTTCAGCATGATCAGAGGGAATTATTGCCCATGCCATATGTCCAACGCCAGAACACGAGTTGACACAAAAGGTTCGCCCAATGCCTGCACCTAACGCACCCGGAAAATCAGTCTGGATCAGCCCGCTCCTTGCCGCTGTGTTGTTGCTGAGTGCATGTGGTGGCGGTAGCGACAATGGTGCCCAAGCACAACAACCGTCGCCCGATTCCGCTGTCACTTTCGACGACCTCTACAAACCGCTCGACGTGCCGCTACCCGCAACCTCCGGCCTGCGTGGCGTCATCGAGCCACTCGGGTTGCGCGGCGATCCCGCGATCGGGCGAGATCTGCCCTCGATCGACGAACCACTCGCCCAACTTGGCATGAAACTGTTTTTCACCAAGGCGCTGGGGGGTGACCAGGATAGCGCCTGTGCAAGCTGTCATCACCCCATGCTGGGCGGTGGTGACGACCTGTCGCTGTCCATCGGGGTTGGCGCCGTCGATCCCGACCTGCTCGGCCCTGGCCGCCAGCATTCCCCTCAAGCCCCATTCTATGACGGTGGTCCCCCGGTGCCCCGCAATGCCCCCTCAACCTTCAACGCTGGCATGTGGGATCACGTGATGTTCATGGATGGCCGAGTGGAAAGCCTCGGTGCAACACCGTTGATGAATGGCGCAGACGGCAAAGGCATTACCACACCCGATATGCCTTATCCTCAAGCGGACCCCAATGCCTGGTCAGATCTGGTGGCCGCACAGTCCCTGTTTCCGATCACCTCAGCCGAGGAAATGCGCGGCTTCAGCCTTGAAGCCGGGATGGATACCCATGCCCTGCGGCGTCACCTGCAAGCACGCCTGGGCAACTATGGCATTGGCGCCGGTGAGCTTTCTGGCAGCCAGTGGGAACAAGAATTCCGTACAACCTTCAACCGTCCCTGGGAACCTGTGGAGACATTGGTGACCTCTGAGCGCATTGCACTGGCAATGGCTGCCTATCAACGCAGCCAGGTGTTTACCAATACACCGTGGAAAGCCTGGATCGAAGGCGACGACAGCGCCATCAGCGAAGCAGCCAAGCGCGGCGCCCTGCTGTTCTTCCTGCCGCCGGAAAAAGGCGGCGTCAACTGTGTTGCCTGTCACCGTGGTGACAACTTCAGCGATGAGCAATTCCACGTACTGGCAACGCCGCAGATAGGTCGTGGCAAGGGCAACGGCAGCGACGGGACGAATGACTATGGGCGTTTTAATGTCACCGGCAATCCGGATGATCGCTTTGCCTTCAGAACGCCATCACTACTCAATGTCACTGTGACCGGGCCTTGGTCCCACGCCGGTGCCTACACCAGCCTGGAAGCGGTGGTTCGCCATCACCTGAATCCTGAACTGGCCATCGAACACTACGACTACGCGCAGATCGACCCCGCAATCGATGCCAGCCACATGCGCATCAATACCGCTGAAGCCTTGCAACAGCTCGATCAGCTCTACCGCAGTGGTCACTCCAAGCTGACGATCAAGGCTTTGAGCGACGATCAAGTAGCCGACCTGATCGCCTTTCTCAAAACGCTCACCGATCCCTGTGTCGAATCCCGCGAATGTCTCAGCCCTTGGATTCCCGACAGCAATACCTTCGACCCGGATGGCGAGCGCCTGAAAAGTCACGATGCGTTGGGGAAATCACTGTAAGGATTCCATGATGGTGACGTGAGCACTTAGACCCAGACTTAACAATTCCCTTCAAACTGGTATGGTTGGCGCTCGACCGACCAAAACAACAATGGAGGCCACCATGCCGCAGACAAAAATCCTGCTCGATGAAAACGAAATCCCTACCCACTGGTACAACGTGGTGGCGGACATGCCCAACCCACCTGCACCACCCCTCGGGCCAGATGGGCAACCCGTCGGGCCTGATGCCCTGGCCGCCATCTTCCCCGAAGCGTTGATCGAGCAAGAGATGAGCGCCGAGCGCTGGATCAAAATCCCAGATCCGGTTCGGGAGGCGTTGAACATGTGGCGCCCTTCCCCGCTGATTCGTGCCCACCGGCTGGAGCAGGCTTTGGGTACGCCGGCACGTATCTACTACAAATATGAAGGTGTCAGCCCGGCCGGTTCGCACAAACCCAACACCGCGGTAGCGCAGGCTTACTACAACCAACAAGCCGGTATCAAACGGCTTTCCACTGAGACCGGCGCTGGGCAATGGGGATCGTCGCTGGCGCTTGCCGGGCAGATGTTCGGACTCGAGGTTCGTGTCTACATGGTCAAGGTCAGCTACGAGCAAAAGCCTTTCCGCCGCTCGATGATGCATACCTGGGGTGCCGA
>CAZQXF010000129.1:0-7494 GCA_964596975.1 uncultured Thiotrichales bacterium
AGGCAGGAGAACGCGCAGTTGCCCTTGTTTCGCAGTGCCCGCCGAATACTTGCTGCTTGAGTAATACGGCATATTCTAACTTGATGAGATGATGGCGCCTGCCTTGTAAAGATGCTTCAATGAAAACAACAGTTAATGTTTTTTAGATAACAGGTTCCTGGCATGAAACGAATGAATGGCATGGTGATCGGGGTGGTGGTGTTACTGCCCCTTGCATATGGATCGGCTGTGGTGGCGGGTGATGATGAAAAACTCGAGTTTCCGCCGCTGCTGCCAGATGAGGTGATTACGGGTGAGGTGCCGGCCAGCGCCGCAGAGATGACTGATGGCGTGGTGGCGGCTGTACCGGCTGCCACTGCCAGCACAGCGGCACCGGCGGTAGCTGCACCCGCAGCGCCGGCAGTGGCCCAGCAGCCGGTGCCGGCGCAACAGAATTACTATCAGGGCTATCAAGGTTATCAGGGCTATCAGGCATATCCCGGATATCAGAACTACCAAAACTACCAGAGTTACTATCCAGGGTATTCATCCTATCCTGGTTATGGGTATCCCTATGGCTATGGGCAACCGGGCTATGGCTATGGTTATGGTGCGCCGACCCAAGGGTACTATGGCTACCGTAGGCCTTCCCGAAAGTCCAGCGGCTGGGGTGATATGCCGTGGATGGGCGGTACCTGGACGGAAGGACCGTGGAACAATGGCAAGTTCAGCCGTGGCGACTGGCTCGGAGGTGGGCCTTCGCGCTGGTTCAAGGGCGGAGACTTTCAGGACGGTTTCGCCGACATGTGGGATGACATGATCAACGCACCAGCTGAAATGGGAACGATGCCAGGAGGCTGGGAGTTTCCAACGGTCAGCACTCCCAATCCGGTCGATGTGGGTGAGGAACTGGGTCGTGCGGCGCCGGAATTCGTTCAGGAAGTGCCGAACATGATTGACATCAAATAGGGTTGCTCTGCTGTCACCGACCGCGAGCCCGTTTTTCTGGAGCGCTCGCATCTTTCATGGTATAAAGCGCGCGCCCTCGCATTGTGCGAGAGCAAATTCACACACATGTCGTCACGATTGGCTGGGTGCCGCACAACCAAAAGCGGTTGTCAGTCGGGGCATGTGGAGGTTTAACCCTACTGAAACAGACAGGCTCCTGGCTCAGATTTCTCACTACGGTAGTGAGAATCTCGGGTTGGGGCAGCGTCCGTTTCGCATTGGAGAAATGTAATGGCAAGAGTAACCATGCGCCAGATGCTGGAAGCTGGTGTTCACTTCGGACACCAGACGCGCTACTGGTGCCCCAAAATGGCCCCCTATATTTTCGGGTCCCGCAACAAAATTCACATCATCAACCTCGAAAAGACGTTGCCGATGTTCGAGGATGCGCTGAATTATGTTGGCAAGTTGGCATCCAAGGGCGGCAACATTCTGATTGTTGGCACCAAGCGTTCGGCGCGCGAAGCCGTTCACGCTCAGGCGCAACGTTGTGGTATGCCCTATGTCGACCAGCGTTGGCTCGGTGGCATGTTGACCAACTTCAAGACCGTCAAACAGTCCATCAACCGGCTCAAGGAGCTGGAAGCAATGGAAAGCGATGGGACTTTCGATCGTCTGAGCAAGAAAGAAGTGCTGATGCGTCGTCGCGAGCTGGCAAAGCTTGAGAAGACCCTGGGCGGCATCAAGGATATGCGCACCATTCCGGATGCGATGTTTGTCCTCGATGTCGGTTACGAGCGGATCGCGGTTTCCGAAGCCCGGAAGCTGGGTATCCCGATCGTTGCGGTCGTCGACACCAACAACTCACCCGACGGCATCGACTATGTGATTCCGGGCAATGACGATGCCATTCGCGCAATCCAGCTGTATGTCACAGCGATTGCCGATGCCATCATCGAAGGCAAGGCTGCAAGTGCCAATGCCGCTGCCGCGCAAGCTCAGCCCGCAGCGGCTGAAGCTGCTGCGCCGGAGACTGCGGAAGCCCCAGCTTCAGATGAGGCGGCTTCAGAAGCCTGATCGCAATCATCGCTATGGGGGGCGCAGGCCGCGTCCCCCAGTATGTCTGAGTAACTGAGTTTAACTGTCAACAGCTCGAAAGCGTTGTTGTTTTAATTGGAGTTTTGTCAAAGTGAGCATAACAGCCGCAATGGTTAAGGATCTGCGCGAGCGTACTGGCGCGGGCATGATGGAATGCAAAAAGGCACTGACGGAAGCGGATGGTGATATCGAAAAGGCCATCGAAGCAATGCGTAAATCCGGTGCTGCCAAAGCAGTCAAGAAAGCAGGCCGTGTCGCAGCCGAAGGCCAGGTCATCATCAATATTTCCGATGACAAGAAGAATGCCGCAGTGGTTGAAGTCAACTGCGAGACCGACTTTGTGGGCAAGGATGAAAACTTTATCCGTTTTGCCGAGGAGCTCGGTGCTATCGCGTTGCGTGAAGCGGTCGAGGATGCGGCAGCATTGTCTGCGAGCGAAATGGCCAACGGCCAGACCGTCGAAGAGGCACGTCAGGAGCTGGTATCCAAGATCGGCGAGAATATCCAGGTACGTCGTGTACAGCAAATGACTGCCAGCGAAGGTGAGTTTGGTTCCTATCGGCATGGCGTGCGTATCGGCGTGGTTGTTGAAGTGGCTGGTGGTGATGAGGCATTGGCGCGCGATATCGCGATGCACATTGCTGCCATCAAGCCTGTCTGTGTAGACGAGTCGGAAGTCCCGGCAGATCTGCTGGAGAAGGAGCGGGCGATTTTCGCCGCGCAGGCCAAGGAAAGCGGCAAGCCTGATAACATCGTCGAAAAGATGGTGAGTGGGCGGATGAAGAAATACCTCAAAGAGATCACGTTGTTGGGTCAGCCTTTCGTCAAGAACCCTGATCAGACGATTGAGGCGCTGCTGAAAGACGCTGATGCCAAGGTACTGCAGTTCTCGCGCATGGAAGTGGGGGAAGGTATCGAGAAGAAGCAGGAAGATTTTGCGGCTGAGGTCATGGCCCAGGTCAAAGGCAGCTGAGGTCGGCGTGGTTTGCCCGGGACGCTGATGGCGACAAGAATGCAACCAGCACGCTTTCTGGTTGTCCAACTGGCCGGGTGATAGAGAAGGGACATGTCAGCGTGTCCCTTTTTTATGTACGATCGATTGCTGTGTAGCGTGTCGGGAAGCTAGCGGCTGTCCCGGTTCCAACATTACTGAGGAGTGCAGGATTCATGACAAAGACTTCGGGCCAACCGTACAAACGGATTCTTCTCAAGCTGAGTGGTGAGGCCCTGATGGGGGACTCCGACTACGGCATCGAACCGGCAATGATCGAGCGCGTGGCGAAAGAGGTGGTAGAGCTTGCCGAGATGGGGGTTGAGGTCGCCATGGTTGTTGGTGGCGGTAATATCTTTCGTGGCGCCGGGCTTGCCGAGGGTGGCATGGATCGGGTCACCGGTGATCACATGGGCATGCTCGCGACGGTGATCAACGCGCTGGCGTTGCAGGATGCCGTGGAACGTCAAGGCCGGCAGGTGCGCGTGATGTCGGCGCTGTCGATTCACCAAGTCTGTGAGGACTATATTCGTCGCCGTGCCATACGGCATCTGGAGAAAGGGCGGGTGGTTGTTTTTGCTGCCGGGACGGGTAATCCGTACTTCACGACGGATTCTGCCGCCAGTCTGCGGGGCATTGAGATCAAGGCTGACGTGCTGTTGAAAGCGACCAAAGTTGATGGCGTATATAATGCCGATCCGGTGAAGGACCCTGATGCAATTCGTTATGATAGGGTCACATTCGATGAGGCGCTGGAGAAAAAGCTGGGCGTCATGGACGCGACAGCCATCGTCATGTGCCGCGACAATGATCTGCCGTTGCGGATATTCAATATCTACGATCCCGGCAATCTGGTACGGGTCGTCAAGGGCGAAGACATCGGAACGCTGGTATACAGAGGATAACCATGATGATTGATGAAATTCTGAAAGATGCCGAAGCGCGCATGAACAAGAGCATCGCAGCGCTGCAGAGCGAACTGGCCAAGATTCGTACCGGGCGAGCTCATCCGAGCCTGCTGGATCACGTCACGGTGGACTACTACGGTTCGGAAGTGCCGATTAGCCAGGTTGCCAATGTCAATGTCGATGACCCGCGCACGCTTGCGGTGACGCCGTGGGAAAAAGACATGGTCGGCAAGGTGGAAAAGGCGATCATGACTTCCGATCTTGGTCTCAACCCGGTAACGGCGGGAACGGTCATTCGTGTGCCCATGCCAGCGCTGACGGAAGAGCGTCGCCGTGATCTGGTCAAGGTGGTGCGCCAGGAGCTGGAAGCCGGCAAGGTAGCGGTACGAAATATTCGGCGTGATGCCAACAGTGATCTCAAGGAGTTGGAAAAAGAGAAAGAGATTTCCGAGGACGATGAGCGGCGTGCCCAGGAGCAGGTTCAGAAGCTCACCGACAAGGCCATCAAGGAGATGGAAGCGGTACTGGCAGTCAAGGAAAAGGAGCTGATGGAGATCTGACGTCCGTCAGGCGCCCTCGGAACAACACATTGCAACCAAGAATCCCCCGGCATGTTGCCATTATCATGGATGGAAACGGCAGATGGGCCAAGGCGCGCCATCTGCCACGTACGGCTGGCCACAAGAAAGGGGTCGATGCCACGCGCAAGACAGTCGAATATTGCTCGAACGCCGGCGTCGAGGTGTTGACTGTTTTTGCTTTCAGCAGTGAAAACTGGCGTCGCCCCGAGGGTGAGGTGTCGACGCTGATGGAGCTTTTTTTCTCCTCATTGCGGCGTGAGGCGAAGCGGATGAAGGAAAAGAATATTCGCATGCGCATTATCGGCGACCGATCCCGATTTCCGGAAAAGTTGCAGCAGGAAATGGCCGCAACCGAAGCCGTGACTGAACATTGCGATGGGATGCTGTTTCAGATTGCCGCCAATTATGGCGGTCGGGCGGACTTGGTTTTTGCCATGCGGCGGCTTGGGCGTGAACTGCTGGATGGCAGTCTCGCACCGGACGATATCGACGACGAGGCCATTTCGGCCCGTACCTTCACCGCTGGCCTTCCCGATCCTGATCTGTTTATTCGTACTGGGGGAGAAAAACGGATCAGCAATTTTCTGCTCTGGCAGATTGCTTACACCGAGCTTTATTTCAGTGATGTACTTTGGCCCGATTTCAACGCTCAATGCCTTGATGACGCGTTTGCCGACTTCGCTGCCAGAGAACGTCGTTTCGGCAAGACCAGTGAGCAGCTCAGCCATGCTTAGACAACGGTTGGTATCGGGCGTGTTGCTGGCGATTGTACTTGTCAGTGTCGTTTTGCTTGCGCCACATCCTGTTTTTGCGGCAGCTTTTGCGTTGCTCTTCGGTATCGGCGCGATGGAATGGGGGCGGCTGACTTCCCTGGGGGCGCCTGTGAGCGAGACGATCTTCATTGCGGCGTATTGTGCGATTGTCGCGCTGCTGTGGTGGGAGCGAGATGCCCTGATGGCTCAGTTGTGGCTCAGTGCGGCGGCGGTTTTCTGGCTTGCAGTGTTTTTTGCACTGCGTCACTACCGGCAAACACCGAGCCACATTCCGCGCTGGCAACGGCCCTTGTCGTTGACTGGTCTGCTATTACTGCCCGCGGCATGGATGGCGTTCGTTGCCTTGCATGACATTCATCCCGGCTGGGTGTTGTACATCATGATGCTCTGTGGTTTGGCGGATTCCTTTGCATTCCTGTTTGGCAAGATGTTCGGCAAACACAAATTGGCGCCGGAACTCAGCCCGGGCAAGACGATCGAGGGTGCGGCGGGTGGTTTGTTCAGTGTGCTGGTTTTTTCGCTACTCACAGCGCTTTTCTGGCAACAGTTTTCTGGTCTGCAACTTGTCGCCTTCGTTGGGCTGAGTTTGTTTGTTGGCCTGATTTCGATCGAGGGTGATCTGTTCGAAAGCTTGATCAAGCGTGAGGCGGGAGAGAAAGACAGCGGCAGGATCCTGCCCGGACACGGTGGTATTCTTGACCGCTTTGACAGCCATATTGCTGCCTCGCCCTTGTTCTACCTCGGATTGAAGGGCGTTCTGGCGTGGACGCAGAGATCCTGATCATGTCCCAGGGAATCACGATATTAGGCTCGACTGGAACGATCGGCGTCAATACGCTGGATGTTATTGCACGTAATCCCGATCGTTTTCATGTGGTTGCATTGACCGCTAACAACAACGTTGAATTGCTGCTGGAGCAGACGATGCGCTGGCAGCCGCGCTGGGTTGCACTTGGCGATGTGGGCAAGGCCGAAATATTCAGCCGCGCGGTTCAGGCACGCGGCCTCGATGTCGAGGTGCTTGCCGGGGAAGAGGGGCTTTGCGAGGTCTGTCGGCTTGAGGAAACAGCCCAGGTGATGGCGGGCATCGTCGGTGCCGCCGGACTGCCGCCAACGCTGGCAGCCGCCGAGGCCGGCAAGCGCGTGTTGCTCGCCAACAAGGAGGCACTGGTGATGTCCGGCGCGTTGTTCATGGACACGGTACGGCGTCACGGGGCGGAATTGCTGCCAATCGACAGCGAGCACAATGCGGTTTTTCAATGCCTGCCCGCCGATGCTTCGCAAGGGCTTCAGCAAAAGGGAGTGACTCGCATTCTGCTGACAGCTTCCGGCGGGCCGTTTCGTCAGGCATCACCCAGCGAACTTGCCCGGGTCACGCCCGAGCAGGCATGTGCGCATCCCAACTGGGTGATGGGGCGTAAGATTTCGGTCGATTCGGCGACCATGATGAACAAGGGTCTGGAGATCATAGAGGCTTGCTGGCTGTTTGATACCAGCGTCGACAACATCGATGTGGTTATCCATCCGCAAAGCATCGTGCATTCGATGGTCGCCTATAGCGACGGTTCAGTGCTGGCGCAAATGGGCAACCCCGACATGCGCACACCGATTGCGCATGCCATGGCCTGGCCGCAGCGTATCGGCTCGGGCGTTGAGCCGCTGGATCTCTATGCGGTCGCCAAGCTTGATTTTGAGGTGCCGGATTGCGATCGTTTTCCGGCTCTGCGTCTGGCCCGCGAAGCCTGCGAAGCGGGTGGTACGGCAACAACCGTACTTAATGCAGCTAATGAAGTGGCTGTCGAAGCTTTTCTCGATGGCCGTCTGCCATTTACCGGGATCGCGGCGGTGATCGAAGACAGTCTCGAACGCATTCCTGTCGAGGAGGCCAGCAGCCTCGATGTCATTTACAACATCGACGCATTGACCCGTCAGCATGCCAGCGCCTTTGTCGCGGCGGCTGCGGGGGGAGTTTGATATGGGGTTTTTGACCAGTTTGATCGCGTTTGTCGTTGCCATCGGCATTCTCGTGGCGATCCACGAGTTTGGCCACTACTGGGTGGCAAAGAAGATGGGCGTCAAGGTACTGCGCTTCTCGATCGGTTTCGGCGCACCGCTGTGGCGCAAGGTCGTAGGCGCTGATCAGACGGAATACGTCATTGGCGCCATTCCCCTGGGCGGATACGTCAAGATGCTCGATGAGCGAGAGGGGGAAGTGC
>CAZQXF010000130.1:0-7493 GCA_964596975.1 uncultured Thiotrichales bacterium
TTTCGTTACTTTTCGGTGTGTGCCCGCTGCGCGGGCTGGGGCGCTGAGTAGTTACGTTTCGGAGTTCATAACAGACTGGTCTAGCCCCTATGCAGTTCGCGGCCTGCCGCTGTCATCGCTTCATCGCTGAGTTGCTCACCACTGGCCGCCATGAGGTTTGCCAGTAATGCCTTGGTTTCTTCGCGACTGTTGACACGTGGGAATTCGGTCTCCGGCACCGGTATGTCGAGAAATTCACATAGCGGTTGCCAGCCTTGTTCTATGCGATAGACCAGCAATCGCTCAGCATCGATCGTGTCGATGATCTCGGCGTTTCGATGCTCAAAAAAGTTGACCATGTGGTCTCTGTCCTGCATGCGGTTGTCCATGAAATCCCAGACAGTTTTTTGCACCATTTCGCCAAACGGGCTCTTTTTTATGAAATTGGAAAACTCAGCCGAGTGGATGGTTTCATTGGTTGAATCGAACCACTTGTCGGCATCGCGCACGGTGAGAATCACTTTCGCATCGGGATAATAGTCGGTCAGTTGTTTCCAGTAATTGCACCCCGGGTTGTCGACGGTGGCGCTGTAGCCGTCGAAAATTTTGTCCCAGTCAGCTTTGCCATCTGCAGCATCGATCCAGTCTGCGGTTTTGTCCGGGTTCTGCATAATTTCACTCATGTGATAGCAGCGACCGAGTTGCAGTGCTTCGAGTGCGACCTTGAGTGATGCGGTACCTGTGCGGCCCATGCCGGCGCCAATGATATTTAATGCCATGACTTATGCCTCCTGTGTAAGCGTGATAAAGGTTTTTTCCTGCATGGCGGCAGCGAAACCGTCGTGTGCCGCATTGACCTCCGACCAGGTAGGCAGGGCCTTGATGGTCTGTAACCAGTTTTCGATATTGGCGTAGTCCTGAAAATCACCGCCGATGAGTTCACCCAGCGTCAGCAGGGCAGCGCCGAAGTAATCCGCAACGGTCAGCGTGTCGCCGCACAGATAACGGTGTTCGCCTGCCAGGTAATAATCATTCAGCGTGCGCAACATTTTTGTGGCTTCCGACTTGCCCCATTCGATGGTAGCGTTGTTGGCCACTTCCGGCTGGCGGGCATGGCGCGGAAAGATCTGCGGGTAGATCAGGTGGTAGCCGTATTCGCGATAGAGGTTGGCGTTGAACCAGTCCATCATCTCGTTGATGCGAGCACGTTGTTTCATGTCGGCGGGGTAGGCGGGAGACTGATGTTTTTCCGCCAGGTATTTGAGTATGGCCGAGCTCTCGGTCAGGATGAAACCATCGTCATCGATAACCGGAACCATGCAGTTGGGATTGACTGCGGCGAAGGCTTCACCGAAATGCTCGCCTGTCATCAGGTCGATCATGACCGGTTCATAGTGGATATGCGCATCCGCACAAAATTGCAGGATGGGTCGTGAGGTGGCGGACGCCGGGTGGAAATAGAGTTTCATGTTGTCCTCCTGCTGTGTATGACGAATCCGCGCTAGCGTTGGTCTTCGATAGGCTTGCTGCGCATGTCACTATCTAAACACTTGCCTGTTTGTAGATAAACAACCAAAATATCATTTGACTATTTACTATTAGTAAACAATATGGATGTTCTGACGGGTATGCGCGTGTTTACCGCGGTGGTGGATGCCGGCAGCTTTGCCGGGGCTTCCGACAAGCTCGATATGTCACGCGGCATGGCGACCCGTTATGTGGCACAGCTTGAAGCGCATCTGGGCGTGCGCTTGCTGCATCGCACCACACGCAAACTGTCGCTCACCGAAGCTGGAAGCAATTATTACCCGCGTGCCATCCAGGTGTTGGCGGCAATCGAGGATGCTGAACATCTGGCGGCGCAGGGCTCTGTCGAGCCGCGTGGCAGGCTACGTATATCTGCCGCCAGCGCTTTTGCTGTCGGCAATCTCGAGGCTATCATCAGCGCCTATGTGCAGCGTTTCCCGAAAGTGGAAATTGAACTCATGACGACGGAACGCATCGTCGATCTGGTCGAGGAGGGCTTTGATCTGGCACTGCGTGTTACCAATCAACTCTCACCGGGGCTGATTGGTCGCAGACTCGTACCGGTACGGGTAATCGCCTGTGCATCGCCCGCTTACCTCAAGCAATACGGCACACCACAAACGCCGGAAGACCTTTTGCGGCATAACTGCATGTATTATTCGACTTCGACCTATCGTAACAAATGGCTGTTTTGCAAAGCGCGTGAGGAAAAAACCGTCGCGGTGAAGGGTAACTTCCACAGCAATAACGGCAATGTGCTGGTGAATGCAGCGATCGATGGTATGGGGATTATCTATGAACCGGATTTTCTGGTGCATGAGGCGCTCCGGCAAAAGCGCCTGGTACGCATTCTTGAGGACTGGGGGCTTGATGGGTATTCACTGTTCGCGGTGTATGCAAACCGGCAGTTCCTGCCACCGAAAGTGCGCAGTTTTATCGATTTTGTAGTGGAGTATTACGGCAAAAACCCGGGGTTTATTTGCTGAGGCGACTACTCAACTTCTATCTCAAGTTTCGGAGTTCATCTGGGTGGATGTTGGCACCATCAGCAGCAACATTGCTGGCTCCTTTGGCGACTTCCCCCTTTTTCAGAGGCTTCGGGCTAGTCCGTTGGGATGATGCTTTAGCGGCATTGCATCGACAAAAACCCGCTCTTACACAACGAATTCAAGAGAGGACGCTGCCAAGCCAACAACAGCGCATGCCAAATAACAATACCCTCGACAACCCAGGGGAGTCTTTCTCTTTAGCACAAATCTACATTAAACCCATGTTTTTACATGAAATTATTGACACCATCGAACTGTTTCACAATGCAAAAACAGCACCCTTTACCCCCCCCCCCCCGCCCTCTCATCGTGCAAACGTCACAAACGGTGTCCGGTGTGAAATCTGCACTGTGACTTGATCAACATTTCCTGAAATACTTCGCTCGTCCCAGCCAAAGAGCTAACCCGATGGGAGTAGCCCTGCATCCCAACAACAATATCCAGGGCTGCTACTTGTCGTGTCCGGGACGCTGAAATCAACAACCAATAAAGAGGTTATATAAATGTTGACATCAAAACTGACCAAAACGCTCGCCATGGCCACGGTACTGGGTATCGGCCTGACTCAGGGGTCTGCATTGCTGGCGGCAACTGCCAGTGCGACTGCATCGGCAACCATCACATCTGCGCCAATCACTATTACCAACACCACCCCGCTGTCGTTTGGTGACATTGCGACTGGCGACCAAGCCAGCGTTGTGGACATCGCTGTGGACGGCACCCGTACGCTTGACAGTGGTAATGCCATTCTCGACGCCACTGCCACAGGATCCGCGGCCGCTTTCACTATCACCGGCGAAGCTTCAAAAGCCTATACGGTGACCTTGCCAACCACGGCTGTGAATCTGGATGATGGTAGCGGCAATAGCATGACGATTGACAATTTCGTCTCCAATGCCAGCGGCACCATTGCGGCAGACGGTACCGACAGTTTCAATGTTGGCGCCAAACTGAATATCGCCGCTAATCAGCCAGCCGGCTCCTACTCTGGCAGCTTCAATGTAGACGTCGTCTATTGATCACTGCCCTGCCATAACCACCTGGCCGCCTTCTGGCAGCCAGGCCGTGGCAAACCAACCCCAGGGCACCCTCATTCAGGGGTGCCCACCTCCAATCGATAAAACAGATTCCAATACTAAAGGACCCCCAACATGGATCGTATTGTCAACCGTATCAGCCGACGGCTGACCGTTCTGGCTGTCATCGTCTGTAGTCTGGCGGTATCGTCGCCGCGCCTGGCGCTTGCCGTTGGCGATATTGCTGTTTCACCTACACGCATCGTATTCGAAGAACGTAACCGCAAGGCCCAGGTCTCGCTGATCAATACCTCTTCAACAGCCAAAACCTATCGTATTTCCTGGACGCGCAAGCGGCTGAATGAAAAAGGGGAATATGAAGACGTCGAAACTCCTTTGCCGGGCGAGCGTTTCAGTGATGAGATGATCCGCTATTCGCCACGGCAGATCACCTTGCCACCGGGAAAGCCGCAGCTGGTACGTTTGTTACTGCGCAAGCCGGCTGAACTGGAGGCAGGAGAATACCGCTCTTACCTGCGTTTTACTGCGGTGCCCTCGGCCGATGACCAGAAGATTGACCAGCTGGTGGTCAATGGCGATCAACAGATGCGCATCAGCCTGACACCGATCATGTCGATTTCGATTCCGGTGATCGTTCGCCATGGGCAAACCACGGCAGATGTACGCATCAGTTCCCTGGCGCTGCATGAGAATGCGGATCAGCGGCGGACCACATTGTCGATGGTGTTCGAGCGCAATGGCAACCGCTCGCTCTACGGCGATGTCATTGCCGAGTTCCAGCCAACACAAGGCGCCTCGAAAATTGTCGGCCAGGCGACCGGCGTTTCGATCTATCCACCGACCAACAAACGTCCATTCGAGTTGCCGGTCGAGTTGGATCGCGCACAACCCGGAACGCTGAAAGTGAGCTTCCGTGCCCGCCCGGAAAGCGGTCGCGGAAGCAGCGAAGAGATTCTCGCCACCGCGCAACTGCCGGTACGCTGATCACAGCCACTTTGCCATTACACCGTGCTGCGGGTTCTATCGGCGCTGGTGCTGGCAGCTTTGTTCAGTGCTGCCAGCGCCGAACTGGCGCCACTATGGACAGAGCCTGATGACGACCAGCTGCGCATGCTGGAAGTGCATCTGGGCAATCAGGTAATGGACGACGTGCTGCTCGCCTACGAAGAGGACGGCATGATGCTGCTGCCTCTGGGGAGCCTGGCATCCATGCTGGGCTTGGCCATTACCACCGATCCCGCCGCCGGCACGGCAACAGGCTTTATTCTGCAACCCAAAAGACGCTTCGAACTCGACGGCGAGCGGCATGAAGTCACGCTATCCGGCGAACGAAAACCCTTCGATCAACGTCAGTTGCGTGTTTATCCGGATGACCTTTATCTGGATGCCGCCCTGCTCGCCCAGTGGCTACCCATGCAATTCGACATTGACCTTTTCGCCCTGCGAATGACGGTCAAACCACGCGAAGCCTTACCCCTGCAACAAAAGCAGATCCGTGAAACACGTATCCAGCATCATGCCGCCCTGCGTGCCCGACAGGATCCTGGCTATCCATACCAGGACACCCCCTATCAAGCATGGGATTGGCCTTTCATCGATTTACAACTGGGTGCCGGCCTGCGGCGTCAGCAAAATCGCAGTGAATCCCTGCACGATCTGCGCCTGCATGCCAGCACGGATTTGATCGGCCTGGAAGCACGGCTGTATCTGGCCGCGACGACAGCCGATGAAAACAATGAAGAACGCTGGCAGTTGGGCCGCAGCGATGCGGATGGCCGGCTGCTGGGCCGGTTGTCCGCCACCCGTTTTACGCTTGGTCATGTCAGCGATCCCGGGCTGCCCCTGATCTCGGCCGACCGCCGTCCGCGCCGTGGCCTGCTATTGACCAATCAGCCGCTGTTTCGGCCCGACCATTACGATCAACACAGTTTTCGTGGCGAACTGCCGGATGGCTGGGATGTGGAGCTTTATCACAACAATGCGTTGACCGGCTACCAAACCAGCAACAGCGACGGACAATATCACTTCGACGATATCCCGCTGTTATACGGCAATAACAGCTTTCGCCTGGTGTTCTACGGGCCACATGGGGAGCAACGTGAAGAGCACTACCGATTTGTTCTGAGCGACACCATGGCCAGACCCGGCGAACAACGCTACCAGCTGTTGCTGCAACAAAGCGACGGCGATCTGCCCGATGCCCGGCTGGATTACAGTTTCAATCTGAGCAAACAGCTCGCCGCCCGGCTGGCACTCGGCGCAGCCACGGTAGACGGCAAGATGCACGGTTATCAAAGCGTCGGCCTACAGGGCTTTGCGGCTTCGCTGTTTGGGCGCATCGATCTGGCTACCAACGACATACGCGGCGGCACGGCCATTGCCATGTCGCTGCGTGGTCAAACAGGGCCTTTGAACATCGGCATCGGCCATAATCGTTTTGAACGCGGCTTCATCAGCCCGTTATCACGCAGCAGCAAGGATCCGCTGCTGCAAAGCTCCACCATCCGTCTCGACAGCCGGCTCACCACCGACGGGTTGCCGACCATCCCCCTGTCAGTCAACCTCACACACAACCGCTACTTGTCCGGACGTGAAAACCGTTCAGTGGAAAACCGCCTGTCACTCCAGCATGCACGCGCCCTGTTCACGCACAGCCTGTTCATGGACCAAGACAATACACAAAGTACCTCGCTGCATGGTCAGGCATTGCTCAGTTTCAATGGCGTTTCCGCCAATCTGCATGGCAGAGCAGGCTATTCGCTGCGCCCCAACAAACAGTTGAACAACATCAGTGTCTCAGTGAACAGTCGTCAACTTGAACCCTACTGGCTGGATCTGGCAATCGAACACCATTTCGACAGCGACCGCGATCAGCTGGCCATGACATTGAGCCGGCAGTGGAAGCAGTTTGACCTTGGCCTGTCGCTGACAGCAGACAACGAAAACGATTTCAGCGTGCTGCTACGCATACGCAGCAGCACCGCATTCGACCCACGCAGCGGTAAGCGCCAGCAGTTGCGTGCGCCACTGGCAACCCGGGGCAGTCTGTCTGCCAGAGTTTTTCTCGACCATGACCAAAATGGCCGTTTCGACCCAACCGACGAACCTCTGGAAAACGTCAGCTTCAGGCTCGGACGGGGCGGACTGCCATCAGCGGCGCACACCAATAGTAAAGGCACTGCTTTGCTGACCGGACTCACAGCCTATCGTCCACTCGACATCACCCTCGACAGCGCTTCACTCGATGATCCGGCATGGCTCCCTGCAACTCCGGGATGGCGCATTCTGCCCCGCCCCGGGCAAACGACAATGCTGCAATTCCCCATCGTCATGACCGGAGAAATCGATGGCACCGTCTACCTGCAAAAAGGCGAACACCAACGTCCCGCAGCCGGGGTCAAGCTTCAGCTGGTCGACAACAAAAAACGAATCATTCAACACACCGAGACCGCTTTCGACGGATTTTATCTCTTCTCCGGCGTGCCGCTGGGTGACTACCATGTGCAGATAGAAGCCGCGCAACTCGACAAACTCGGTCTGGCGACGGATTCCGTGCACCAGGTTCATCTCGATGACGAACAACCTGTCATCAGCGGCCAGGACTTCATGCTGGTAAAACCCTTGGATACATCTGACCTCCAAACCCCGTGACCGTCCAGCAGTGGCCAGGGAGCAGCTTATGGCACTACCGACGGTGTAGCTTGATACGGAACGCACCTGTTGCAGCGATACACCCTTGCTGGCGGATCGACCGGAAAGGAAGGGGTAGAGGAAAAGTGCGGTATGCCGTTGCAACTGGCGAGCCTCACCCAGGATGCGACCATTTTAGAGTTTACTTAAAAACAGACTGGACTATTTTTAAGTAAACTCTAAAATGGTCGGGATGCGCTACCTTACACCA
>CAZQXF010000131.1:0-7432 GCA_964596975.1 uncultured Thiotrichales bacterium
GAAGAACGGCGTGAAGTCGATCACCGAAGTAAAGATCGGCTACGATGGCATCACCATCGCCAATGCGAAGCGCGGTCCACAGTTCGATCTGAGCCTGCGTGACATCTTCCTGGGGCTGGCACGCGAGGTTCCAGGCGACAAGCCAGGCGAGCTGATACCCAACCCGTACAAGACATGGAACGAGGTGAATCCGGCACTGCCAGCAGAAAAAATCGAGGTGCTTGGTCCACCCCCGACCTCCGGTACCCGTGATGCCTTCGCCGAGCTGGCAATGGAAGGCGGATGCAAGACCTTTGGCTGGATCAAGGATATCAAAGCGGCTTCGAAGAAGGCCAAGAAAGCCGGCGACAAGAGCAAGGCCAAGGCCCTGAAACAGCAGTACAAGAGCATCTGCCACACTGTTCGTGAAGACGGTGCCTATATCGAAGCTGGCGAGAACGACAACCTGATCGTGCAAAAACTGGAGAAGAACCCCGTCGCCCTGGGCATCTTCGGCTTCAGCTTCCTCGATCAGAACACCGACAAAGTGAAAGGCGCGAAGATCAATGGCATCGACATTGGCTTCGAGAACATTGCTGATGGCAAGTACCCTCTCTCCCGGCCACTGTTCTTCTACGTCAAGAACGATCACGTCGGCAAGGTACCCGGCATCCGCGAATATATCGAGGAATTTACCGCTGAAGATACCTGGGGTCCGGATGGCTATCTCGCCGAAAAGGGGCTGATACCACTGGACGATGAGCAGCGCGCACAAATGGCAAAAGACGCCAGAGCACTGAAACCATTAACACTGGGTGGCGAGTAGTCACTACGGTAAAATCGGTCGATATCGAAACGGAGCGTCATCACGCTCCGTTTCGTTTTGCCTGGCTTGAGCCTCTGGGATCGTACCAATATGCCAATACAAACCATCCTGATCACGCTGCTGGCGCTGTTGCTGTTCGGCTATTTCCTTGGCCGCAAACGGGCGCTGCGTGTCTCCGTCAAGGCGAAGGGTAACCGCGGCCTGCACTCCCTGCCCGCCTACTATGGCTACATGGTGGCCATCTGGGCTGGCATCCCGGCGGTCGTGATCCTGCTGCTGTGGACATCGTTTCAAACGCAGATCATTACCGAACTGACCGTTGCCGGCCTGCCTGAAAGCATTCAGACCGAGTCCTCCGACCAGCTCGGGCTGATCGTCAATGAAATCATCAATCTTGCCGAATCAGGCGATATCAGCGCCGAAACAGACCCGGCGAAACAGGCGGCTGCGCAACACTACCTCCGCCTCAAAGCCATCAGCAGCCAGGCAAAAGCACTGGTCGTCGTGGTCGCCGCGTTGCTTGGCATGCTCGTCGGATTGCGTCTCATCAAGCCTGACACGCGCGCACGCAACAAGGTCGAGACCGTGATCCGTTGGGCAATGATCGGTTGTGCCACCGTTGCCATTCTGACCACCGTCGGCATCGTCATGTCGGTACTGTTCGAGGCATTGCGGTTTTTCCACGCGGTCTCCCCCATTGAATTTCTCTTTGGCCTTACCTGGAGTCCGCAAACGGCAATACGTCCTGATCAGGTTGGCAGTTCGGGCGCCTTTGGCGCAATACCACTTTTCGTCGGTACGCTGCTGATTTCGGCCATTGCACTATCGATTGCGGTTCCGCTGGGGCTGATGTCGGCCATTTTTCTGTCGGAGTATGCAACAGCGAGCGTACGCACCATTGCCAAGCCGGTACTGGAAATCCTCGCGGGCATTCCCACTGTCGTCTATGGCTTTTTTGCCGCGCTGACGGTGGCACCCTTCATCCGTGACCTCGGCGGCATGCTGGGGCTGAACGTCGCTTCCGAAAGCGCGCTGGCAGCCGGTCTGGTCATGGGCATCATGCTGATTCCATTCGTGTCGTCCCTGTCGGACGACGCGCTGTCTGCCGTGCCACGAGCAATGCGCGACGGTTCCCTGGGCCTGGGTGCAACCCGCTCGGAAACGATCAAACAGGTGCTGATTCCTGCCGCCTTGCCTGGCATCGTCGGCGGCGTCTTGCTCGCCGCATCCCGCGCGATCGGTGAAACAATGATCGTGGTCATGGCAGCCGGACTGTCCGCCAATCTCACCATCAATCCGCTGGAAGCCGTCACCACCGTCACGGTACAGATCGTCACCCTGTTGACGGGCGACCAGGAATTCGACAGCCCGAAAACACTGGCGGCGTTTGCGCTGGGGCTAGGCCTGTTTGTCATTACGCTGTTGCTGAATATTGTCGCACTGCATGTCATTCGCAAATACCGGGAGCAATACGAATAAATCATGGCCACCATCGACACCAAGCAGACCATCGAAGCCAGCCTGAAGCGGCGCTATGCGCGCGAGCGTCGATTCCGGCTGTACGGGGTTGTTTCGATCAGCATCAGTTTTATTTTTCTGCTGGTGCTACTGTTCACCATTATCAGCACGGGACTGCCTGCTTTCGAGCAGACCTGGATCAAGCTCGACGTGCCGCTCGACCCGGCCGTGCTGGGTGTCGATGCCAATGCAAGCCACGACGAATTGTTTGCCGCCAACTATTCGAAGGCCATCAAAGCCAGCCTGAAGAAAATGTTTCCCGGCGTAAGCGGGCGTAAGAAAAAACGTGCGCTAAAGAACCTGGTGAGCAATTCCGCCGCCTGGGATCTGCGCGACAAGGTGTTGGAAAATCCAAAGTTGATTGGTACGACGCACGCCTTCTGGTTTCTGGCCAAAGACGATATCGATGTCTATATGAAAGGCGACATCGACCGGAACCTTCCAGAGTCCCAACGCCGCATCAAGGACTATCAGCTTGAGTGGATCGACAAACTGATTGCCGAAGGCCGGCTGGAAAAACGCTTCAATACCATCCTGTTCACCGCAGGCGACTCACGCGAGCCGGAACAGGCTGGCATGCTCGGCGCGATCATGGGCTCCTTTTTCACCATGCTGGTTACGCTGCTGCTTTCCTTCCCGATCGGGGTCGCCGCCGCTGCCTATCTGGAGGAGTTCGCACCGCAAAACAATCGCTGGGTCGATTTTATCGAAGTCAATATCAACAACCTCGCAGCGGTGCCATCCATTGTTTTTGGCCTGCTCGGGCTGGCGGTGTTCATCAATTTCTTCGGCGTACCACGATCGACACCGCTGGTCGGCGGCCTGGTACTGACACTGATGACCCTGCCAACCATCATTATCGCCAGCCGTGCCGCCATCAAGTCGGTGCCACCTTCGATCAAGGAAGCGGCGATCGGCCTCGGCGCCTCGCGGGTGCAAACGCTGTTTCACCACACCCTGCCGCTGGCCATGCCCGGTATTCTGACCGGCACCATCATCGGCATGGCGCAAGCGCTCGGCGAAACCGCCCCGCTGCTGATGATCGGCATGGTTGCCTTCGTCGCCGACGTGCCCGACAGTATCCTCGACCCGGCCACTGTCATGCCGGTACAGGTTTACTTGTGGTCGGATAGCCCGGAACGCGCCTTTACCGAACGTACCTCGGCAGCGATCATGATTCTGCTCGGCTTTCTGGTCATCATGAACTCGGCCGCGATCTGGCTGCGCAAGAAATTCGAACGTCAATGGTGATTACCAGGACGCACACCCCATCCGTCAATAGCGTGGACAAACAGCATGAGTGAAGTACTCCCAACCCTCCCCGGCTTGTCGACGACAAGCGACATTGGCACGACGCGCAAGCTGCCGGAGGAACCCCGCGACGAGTTCGATGTCGAGATTTCCGGTACCGTCGGCAAGCCTTTCGTCGACAAACCGAAAATGAGCTCGCGCCACTGCGATGTCTTCTACGGTGACAAGCAGGCCATTTTCGATATCAACCTCGACATTGGCGAAAACGAGATCATCGCCATGATCGGGCCTTCCGGCTGTGGCAAGTCCACTTATCTGCGCGTGCTCAATCGCATGAACGACACGATTCCGGGCTGCCGCGTCAGCGGGGAACATACACTCGATGGCGAAGACATCTACAGCGCAGACCAGGACCCTGTACTACTGCGTGCGCGCGTTGGCATGGTCTTCCAGAAACCCAATCCATTTCCGAAATCCATTTACGACAATGTAGCTTATGGCCCACGTTTGCATGGGCTGGCACGCACCCGCGCCGAGATGGACGAGATCGTCGAAAAAAGCCTGGTACGCGCCGGACTGTTCAAGGAAGTAAAAGACGACCTGCAAAAACCGGGTACCGGTCTATCGGGTGGACAGCAGCAGCGGCTCTGCATCGCCAGAGCCATCGCCGTCGACCCCGAAGTCATTTTGATGGACGAACCCACCTCAGCGCTCGACCCGATTGCAACCGCAACCATCGAGGAGTTGATGGACGAGCTGAAAAGCCGCTATACCATTGCCATCGTCACCCATTCGATGCAGCAGGCCGCGCGGGTCTCGCAACGCACCGCCTATTTTCACCTTGGTAAACTGGTCGAGGTGAATCCCACCAATCAGGTATTTACCAATCCCGAGCATAAACTGACCGAAAACTACATTACCGGGCGATTCGGGTAGACGATAACGAGGAATGCTTTCATGGAAATCGGACAACATATATCACAACGCTACAACCAGGAGTTGGAGAATATCCGCACGCGGGTTCTCAAAATGGGCGCGCTGGTTGAATCACAGGCGGAGGATGCGGTCAAAGCCTTGCTCGAACGCGATGGCAACCTCGCTAAAAAGGTGGCTTCATCGGATTACAAAATCAACCGTCTCGAAGTCGAAATCGATGAGGAATGCACCCAGGTCATTGCCCGCCGCCAACCCGCCGCCAGCGATTTGCGGCTGGTCATCGCAGTCGTCAAGGTGATTACCGACCTCGAACGAATCGGCGACGAAGCAGAAAAAATCGCCAGCTACTCGATCAAGCTAGCAAAAAAACCGCCACTCTCCGCCATGCACAGCACCCTGTCCCATCTCAGTGAACTGGTGCTGGGCATGCTCCACGAAGCACTCGATGCCTTCGCCCGGATGGATACCGACAAGGCGCTCGAAATCATCGCCCGCGGCAGCAGTATCAACAAGGAGTTCAATGACCTGTCCCGCCTGCTGATCACCTACATGATGGAAGACACGCACAACATCAAACGTGCGCTGCGCGTCATCTGGTGTGCACGCTCGCTGGAGCGTATTGGCGATCACTCGCGCAATATTTGCGAATACGTTGTTTTTCTCGTCAAGGGCAAGGATATCCGCCATACGGATCTGCAGGAAATTCTGGCGGAACATTTTCCCGACGACGATGACGACAACGATTGAACCTCATCACCATGCTGACCATCCTGATCGTCGAAGATGACACCGCCATCCGCGACATGCTGCACAGCTTTCTTACGGCGCAACAATTCGACGTAATCACCGCCGAAAACGGCAAACTCGCCTTCGAGCAGATGGCCGAACGCAATCCCGACCTGGTGCTGCTGGACTGGATGCTGCCGGATTTCAGCGGTCCCGACCTGCTCAAGATGATGCGCGGCAACGCAGCGCAAAAAGAAATTCCGGTCATTATGCTCACCGCCAAGAGCGAAGAGGAAGACAAGATCCGGGGTTTGCAAACGGGCGCCGACGACTACATGACCAAGCCATTTTCACTTCAGGAGCTTCTGGCGCGCATTCACGCACTGCTGCGGCGCAGCCATCGCCTCGATGAGAACAAATGCATCCAGGCGGGATCACTTGTTCTCGACCCAGGCAATCAGGCAGTCACCGTCGATGGGCAGACCATCACGATGGGGCCAACGGAATTCCGCCTGCTGCACTATCTGTTGCGGACACCCGGGCGCCTGCACAGCCGCAGCCACCTGCTCGACCAGGTCTGGGGACAAGGGAGCTTTATCGAGGAGCGCACGGTCGATGTGCATATTCTGCGCTTGCGCAAGCTGCTGAAAAAACACGGTGTCACTGGCCTGATCGAAACCGTGCGCGGCGGTGGCTATCGCCTGCGGGAAACTGGCCATGAGGCGTAGCGATGGATAGCGGCTACTGGCGCATCGAACGCTGGCGTCTGATCCTGGTATTGTTTCTCGCCATCGTCGGTGGCTTGCTCAGCGGTTACTGGCTCGTCAGCCTGTCGCTTGCGCTGGCGGGCTATATTGGCTGGCTGCTGTTCAAACTCCGGCAACTGATCAGCTGGCTCGAACATGGCGCATCGCCGTTACAACTACCCGACAGCAATGGCATCTGGGAACGCATCACCTACCATATTCAGGCACTGCAAAGAAAAAGCGAGAAACGCAAAAAGGCCATGAGCCGACTGCTGAAACGCAGCCAGGGTATCGTCGGCGCCCTGCCCTATGCCGCCGTCCTGCTGAATAAATCGAACGAAATCGAATGGGCCAACCAGGCTGCGCGCGGCTACTTGAATATCAATAACAAGCACGATCGCGGGCAACGTCTGGAAAACCTGCTCCGTCTCCCCGAAGTCTACAAACTGCTGCAAGACGATTCGCGCAGGGAAATCGAGCTCGTCTACCCTCCCGGCAGCAGCCGTCACCTCGCCATTCAGATTATCCCGATCAAAAAGGGGCCACGGCTGCTGATCGCCCGCGATGTCAGCGAACGGGTGCAACTCCAGCAGATGCGGCGCAACTTCATCGCCAACGCCTCGCATGAACTGCGTACCCCCCTGACGGTGATCAGTGGTTATCTGGAAATGATGCAGCAGGATGAAACCTTGCCGGATCATCTCCAGCAAGCGGTGGACGCGGCAGGAAATCAGGCGCGGCACATGCAGCACATCATGGAAGACCTACTGACGCTATCACGGCTAGAGAGTTCCGATGTAAAAACCGATGACATGGAAATCATCGACATGCCGGCCCTGCTGTCCAGCCAATGTGTCGATACCGCAAGGCAACTCGGCAGCCCAAGCCACGATATCGAAAGCGACATCGACCCTGCGCTGAAAATTCGTGGCATCCCGGCAGAGATCCTCAGCGTCTGCAACAACCTGATCAGCAATGCTATTCGCCATACGCCGCCCGGAACCCACATCAAAATCGAATGGAAAAGAAACCCCGAAGGGAACGCCTGCCTTAGCATCAGCGATACCGGTGAAGGCATCGCCGCAGAACATATTCCAAGGTTGAGCGAACGCTTCTATCGCGTCGACAAAGGACGCGCCCGCGAAAACGGTGGCACCGGCCTGGGACTGGCCATCGTTCAGCACATCGTGCAACGCCATGGCGGGCGCCTTTCTATTGAGAGCACAGTGGGTAAGGGGTCGCGGTTTTCTGCCTGTTTTCCTGTTGCGGACGCAGGACATGCCGATAAAGCGGACAAGGACTGAGTTGTTAACACTCAAGTTTCGGCGTTCATTCCAGCGTTCATGGATTTGACCAATATCCGAAGGGCCGCTCTTCCGGTAGGTTAGGCAAAGCGCAGCGTGCCCAACAAAGGCTTGGTACTGTATCCGCCCGTGGTTGTTGGGCACGT
>CAZQXF010000132.1:0-7378 GCA_964596975.1 uncultured Thiotrichales bacterium
CGCCATGTGCTTGCACCATACCATTGTCCAGTAGCACCATTTCATCGGCAAGGCGGGCGACTTCGCCGGGGGAGTGGCTGACGTAGAGTATGGGAATCTCCAACTGGCGCTGTAGCGATTCGAGGTAGGGCATGATTTCTTGCTTGCGCTGCAAGTCGAGCGCGGCGAGTGGTTCGTCCATCAGCAATATTTTTGGGCTGACGGCAAGCGCGCGTGCAATGGCGACCCGTTGGCGTTCTCCGCCAGATAATTGGGCGGGTCTGCGTTCCATGAGCCTTTCCAGCCCGAGTAATGTAACCGCATCATCCAGAGAAATGCGCTGGGCGCTCATGGGAATACGCTTGAGTCCATATTCGATATTGCGGCGGACGCTGAGGTGGGGGAACAGACTGGCTTCCTGAAAGACATAGCCGACCGGGCGTTGGTGCGGCGGCAAGCTCGTTTTTTCATCTTGCCATGTCGTTCCGGCGATGCGAAGCCTGGCTTTGCGACAGGGTTCGAGTCCGGCAATGGCGCGCAGCAAGGTGGTTTTGCCGCATCCCGAGGGGCCAAATATGGCTGTGACTCCCTGACCGGGCAAACGTAAATCCACATTCAGCGTGAATGCATCACCCGGTTGCACGATAAAACGGGCTTCTATACTCATGATCTCAGCAGCAGCTGTTGCCGATTCAGCGCATAGACACTGAGCAATAGCAGGAAAGAGAATATCAGCAGCCCCGCAGACAGCCAGTGAGCCTGGGTATATTCCAGTGATTCAACGTGATCGTAAATGGCAATCGAGAGCACTTGCGTCTCCCCGGGAATGTTGCCGCCGATCATTAGCACGACGCCAAATTCCCCGACCGTATGAGCAAAGCCGAGTACTGCAGCGGTGAGAAATCCGGGCCGTGCCAAGGGGATGGCCACCGTAATAAAACGGTCGATCGGTGATGCCCGCAGTGTTGCCGCCACTTCCAGCGGTCGGTCGCCGATACTGGCAAACGCATTTTGCAGTGGCTGGACAACAAAGGGCATAGAATAGACTACCGAGCCGATGACAAGGCCGCCGAAACTGAAGGCCAGTGGCTGCAAACCCAGTGCTGTCAATGCGCCGCCAATTGGCCCGTTGCCACCCAGCATGATGAGCAGATAAAAGCCCAGCACTGTTGGCGGCAATACCAAGGGCAGGGCAATCAGTGATTCGATGAGAAATTTGAAACGCCACCGGCTGCGCGCCAGCCACCAGGCCAGCGGCGTACTAATGAGCAGCAGGATCAGGGTGGTCAGGCTGGCGAGTTTCAGTGTGACGATGAGCGCGTCATAGTCAGGCGCGGTTAGCATCAGCGCACCTCGTAGCCATGCTGACGGATAATATTTTCCGCCTCGTTATCTTGCAGCCAGTCCATGAATTCTTTGGCTGCCGGTTGATCGCTGAGGCGTACCACCTGCTGCTCGATGGGTGCATGGAATTCCTGCGGTACGATCCAGACACTGTTTACGATGTCGTTACCCTGCTGGTGCAGCTGCGACAGAGCGACCAAGCCGAGTTCCGCCACACAGTCGTGAACATAGCGATAAGCCTGAGCGATATTTTCACCCCGTACCATGCGTGGTTGCAGCTGTTGCCACAGCGCGAGTTTTTCCAGCGTCTCTTTTGCCGCGCGCCCATATGGTGCGAGGCGGGGATTGGCAATAGCCAGGTGTTCGAAATCGGCGCTTGCGAGGATGGCCGGGTCGGATACGTCAATACCCGGTATTGCGCTCCACAATGCGAGCCGCCCTTTCGCATAGGTGAATCGGCTCCCCTTTTTCGCTTTGCCGCTTTTTTCGAGTAATTCAGGGCGGCGGCTGTCAGCGGCAAGGAAGATATCGAATGGCGCGCCGTTGCTGATCTGGGCGTAGAGTTTTCCGGTAGAACCCGGAATGGCCGTGATCTCGTGCCCCGTCGATTGCTTGAATGCAGCGCCGAGTGCATCGAGTGTATGGATAAAATTGCTGGCAACGGCGACACGAATTTCGGCCGCGCCTGCTGTCATGCTGAGTAGCAGCCAGAATATCAGCAGGTATTTACAGATCGAGTTTGTTCGACCGCGCATCGAGATACCCCTGAAAATCTTCATAAGCCGCCCAGAACGCAGCGATCACCTGCTCGCCGGCCGGGGTCAGCTGGGTGCCGCCGCCCCCGCGCCCACCGGTGCTTTTGCTGACAACGGGCGTGCGGCTCTGCCGGTTCATTGAATCCACCAGCTTCCAGGCATGCCGATAGGACATGTCCATCGATCTTGCCGCTGCGGTGATCGAGCCGCGCTCGCGGATACGTTCCAGCAGAATCACGCGCCCATAGCCGACAAAGGTGCCCTCCGGCCCCTCGATCCAGATTCGGCCACGCAGCTGGTAGCGCGGGGTAGCGGTCGGTTTGTTCATGGGAAAACCGTAATGCATGAGGGAATATAACGCAAGTGGGGGTGCCATGCCGCGGGTCGCCAGATGGGCGACGGGCCGGCGGTCCCAGTGCGGAATCGCGCGAAGGGATCTACCGTGCGCGGTTAAGCGAATTCCAGAACAGTGTCGCTGATGCGGCGAAGGACGCCCATGAAATCCAGGGTAGCCCGAGCCAGCCGTGGCCGTGTTGCGAGTCGATGAGCAATATGCCACCGATGAACAGGGCACTGGCGATAATCCATAGACCGTTGCGGCGTTGGCCTTCCCTGAGTGTACGGTCGAGCTGATCGAGTTGCTCGGCGCGGTAGTCGATGCGGAGTTTTTCGCGTGATGCCTTGCTGATCACGTCAGCCAGCAGCAGGGGTGTTTCCGGGAGTTTTTCCAGCAGCTTGGGGAAGTGCGTTTTCATCCCTCGCGCCAGTGCCTTGACGCCGATCTGTTCGTGCATCCAGTTTTCGATGAAGGGCTTGGCGGTCTTCCACAAATCGAGGTCGGGGTAGAGTTCGCGACCCAGACCTTCGATGTTCAGCAGGGTTTTTTGTAGCAGCACCAGTTGGGGCTGTACTTCCATATTGAAGCGTCGCGCTGTCTGGAAAAGCCGCAGTAGAAAATGGCCAAAGGAAATTTCTTTCAGCGGACGCTCAAAAATAGGTTCGCAGACGGTTCTGATGGCTGCTTCAAAATCGTTGACCCGGGTGGTCGATGGCACCCATCCTGACTCGACATGCAGCTCGGCAACCCGGCGATAGTCGCGGCGGAAAAAGGCGTAGAAATTTTCGGCAAGGTAACGCTGGTCTTCCGGCGTCAGTGAGCCGACGATGCCGAAATCGACAGCAATATATTGCGGATGGTCCGGATCGCTGGCGTTGACGAAAATATTGCCGGGGTGCATGTCGGCATGAAAGAAATTATCGCGGAACACCTGGGTAAAAAATATCTCGACGCCACTTTCAGCGAGAGCCTGCATGTTCACGCCATGCTGATGCAGTGACTCGGTGTTGCCAATTGGGATGCCGCCGATGCGTTCCATCACCATGACGCGCTCGGAGGTGAGATCCCATTCGATGCCGGGAATATAGAGTAGTGGCGAGTCCTCGAAATTGCGTTTGAGCTGCGAGGCATTGGCAGCTTCGCGCATCAGGTCGAGTTCGTCGAAAATGGTTTTTTCATATTCGGCGACAATTTCCAGCGGCCGCAGCCGGCGCGCTTCCGGCCAGTAGCGGTTAGCGAATCCGGCGATCACGTACATCAGGCCCACGTCGCGCTCGATGACTTTTTCGATGCCGGGGCGCACGACCTTGACGACGACCTGACGGCCATCTTTCAACTCGGCCGCATGGACCTGGGCAATGGAGGCGGAGGCCAGTGGTTCCGCACTGAACTGGGCAAACACTTCGTGAACCGATTTACCGAGCCCTTTTTCGATAATGCGCCGCGCCTCTTCATTGGGGAAGGGCGGTACGTTGTCTTGCAGCTTGGCGAGCTCGACAGCGAGCTCATCGGGCAACAGATCCTTGCGGGTCGATAGCATTTGCCCCAGTTTGATGAAAATCGGGCCGAGATCTTCCAGCGCCTTGCGCAGCCTTATTTCGCGGCTTTCGGTATGTTTGTGAAACCAGTTCCAGGGCAGTAGCCGGTAGAGAAAATTGATCGGCCGGAAAATATGCAGCGCGAAGATATACTCGTCCAACCCGTGCCGCAGAAAAACGATGTTGATCTTGACCAGGCGGATCAGCTGATGGATTCGCCTCATGCGTCGTCAGCCTCGGCCAGCTTTTTTTCGAGACGTTTGATTCGGGCTTCGAGCCGATCGACATCGTTGCGAAATTCATCGACGTCGCGCATGAAAAATCCGATTTCCGTGGCGCTGGGGAGAATGCCCGATTCCTCGCGCAGATAGTCGCCAAGGTCGAGGCGCAGCGCTTCGAGCGTTTCTTCGAACCAGCCCTTTGCCTGACGTGTGATATTCCCGATACGGTGTGCGGCGAAATCCCCGGTGACCTTGCTGATCAGCTCTTCCCAGTCGATTTCGATATTTTTCAGGATGTCGGAAAAATCCTGTGCTACACGGCTGTTGCCGACGATCTCTATTTCGCCGCTGGAGAGGGATTGGGCAGGGTCTTCACTGCGCAGCATTTTTAGCAGGTTCAGCAGACTGCCCTTGATGACGCAATCCGGTTCTTGTTCACAGTCGAGCGACAGGCTGACCGATTTTTCATGGGGCCGGCAGTAGAGGCGGATTGCCGGGTCGGTCAGGTCGAAGCCGAGGCACTTGCCTTCGAGTTCGCCGAGCAGCGATGACATTTCCGGGTCGAGCGCCAGATAGCGGTTGAAAATGGTTTCGAGAGTCCGTACCAGCGTTGGGTTGAGTATCACAGTCGTGTTCCGCGTCAGTCGATTGCGTAGCCGGTGTGCAGCGCCACTACGCCGCCGCTCATGTTGTGATAATCGCAGCGTTCGAAGCCTGCATCCTCCATCATGCGTTTCAGCGTGTCCTGATCAGGGTGCATGCGGATCGACTCGGCGAGGTAGCGGTAGCTCTCGGCATCGCCGGTGATCAATTTGCCCATCATGGGCAGCGCGGTGAATGAATAGAGGTCGTAGATCTTGCTGAAGGTGGTGCTGATGGGTTTGGAAAACTCTAGTATCAACAGTTTGCCGCCGGGCTTGAGTACCCGTTTCATCGAGCGCAGCGCGGCATCCTTGTCGGTGACATTGCGCAGCCCGAAAGCGATGGTGATGATGTCGAAGCTGTGATCGGGAAAGGGCAGTGCTTCGGCATTGACCTGGGCGTAACGGACGTTACCGACGATGCCCTTGTCGATCAGCCGGCGACGGCCCTCTTCCAGCATCGAGCTGTTGATGTCGGCGAGCACCACTTCGCCGGTCGAGCCCACCTGGGTGGCGAACTTCATCGCCAGATCGCCGGTACCGCCGGCCAGATCCAGCACCCGCATGCCAGGTCGCGCGCCAGCCTGGTTCAACGTGAACATTTTCCATAGCCGGTGAACGCCCATCGACATCACATCGTTCATGATGTCGTATTTGTTGGCGACCGAGTGAAATACCTCGGCCACTTTGCCGGCCTTCTCTTCGACGGGGACTTCCTGATAGCCGAAATGGGTGGTTTTGTCCTGCTCTGACATGGTGGTTGCTTCCTGACGCTGATCGCAGCTGGAGATAGGCGTGGATTTTAGCAGAATAGCAGCCTGACCTACTGGATGATCACCTTGATGTAGGCTGTCTGGTTGTTGAAAGTGGCTTTGACGAAAGCTTCGCCGGCGTTGCGGGTATCGACCTCGCCCTTGCTGCCCTTGTCATTGCTGACGCTGATTGGCCCGCCCTTGATCACTTCCACTGACCAATCGGCATCGGCGGTCACGCTGCTGCGTCGCCCGGTGGTGTAGATGGCAGTGGCGTCGAGCGTGAGCGTTGCGCCTTTGTTCACCTTGATTTCGGCCTGGCCATTTTCGATCTCCAACGCGGTGACCTCGGCGCTGGGGATCACGGTGACGGTGATGGCGCTACTGATGCCGCCGCAGCTGACCTCGATGGTGGTGGAGCCAACGGTGACACCCTCGATACGGCCGCTCGGATCGACCTTGGCAATCGCCGGAAGCGAGCTTGTCCACTTGGCGATGCTAGCCACATCGGTCTGGCTGCCGTCCTGATAGACCGCGCTTGCCGTCGGCCGAATGCTGCCGCCAACCTCGACGCTGAGGCTTGTGCTGGTCAGCGCGATGCGTGTCAGGTCGTGGACAACAGCCACCGGCTTGGTGGCGCTGATGCTGTTTCTGGTCGCTCCGAGCTGGACGGAAGCGACGCCCGCGCTGGTGACGGTGAGTTTGCCGCTGTCGTCGATCGTGCCGGCAGTGGCCGGTGCGAGTGACCAGTTGGCCGTATTGGCCTCGATCGGGCGTTCACTGCCATCACTGAATTGACCGCTGAGCGAATAGCTGGCCGGGCGGCAGACGGAGATGCTGTCACTGCCCTCGATGTTCAGCGTGACCAGGTCAGCGGTATTGACCAGGATCGTGCGCTGCGCGCTGAACTGAGCGAAGCGGGCGCTCACCCATGTCGAACCATCGCCGGTGGCTGTCACCAGCCCTTGCCCATCGACGGTGGCGATCGCGGCATTTCCTGTCTTCCAGATTGCCTTGTCGTTGAGCGGGTAGGTACTGCCATTGTCGAGTGTGGCGGTGAAGGTCATTTGCCGGCTTTCGTTGCGGCTTAGTACGATGCTTTCGGGTGTCAGCGAGACGCTGTCGATGCCCAGCTCCGCCGCGGCCACCGATTCGTGATAGATATCGAGCTTGTCGTTGCAGCCGACAAGTAGCAAGGGCAGCAACAGATAGCGCCAATCAAAATTCATACTGCACCCCCAAAGCACCGAGCGTCAGCGGCGCGTCGTTGTCGCGGCTGAGGAAATAGCGGCTGGCTTCCAGGAACACGGCAAAACGCCGATCAGCCGTCAATGGCGCGAGAAAACCGACGCTCGCCAATCCTGCGTCGAAATCATCGCGCCCGGGAAAGCCCGAGTCATCAGCATCGCTGTCCAGCGTCACGATCGCCCCACCGAACAGCAAATAGGCTTTCAGTCCCCACTCCTCGGGCGACTGGAAGCGCAGGCCCGCCGAGACGATCCGGGGTAGCGAGGTGATGACGCCGTGGGCGCTGTCATCGCTGAATTCCGAGTTCAGGCGCAGCTCGAGGCCAATGTTCGTGATCAGCCAGCCGCCAACATGCAGTTGTCCCGAGGTGGGATTGAAATGCGTCTTGTCGAGCTTGATGTCAGTCCAGTTGATACTGGCGCCGCCATAGAATCGGGGTGCCGCTGATGCCGTGCCCAGCATCGCGAACAGTGCCATCAGCATCGCAGCGTTGCGCAAAAGAGGGTGTTTGCTGAAAGAGTGGATCATCGGTCGGCCATCCTTGAAACAATGCGGGAATAATA